>JANNTF010000056.1:0-1533 GCA_031403455.1 Alphaproteobacteria bacterium
GTAGTTGAAGCCGCCGCCGAGGACGGAGAACAAGCCGGCCAGATTGACCTTCTGCTGATGCAGCGTGCGCGCGAGCAGCACGTATTCGTTCTGATAGTTCGACATCACCACGATGTCCGGCTGCAGGGAGCGGATGCGCAGCGCGACGTTGTCGAAGTTGCGCGTCGGATTGTCGTGCTTGATCACTTCCTTGACGTCGACATTGATCTTCGGCAACCGCTCCGACAGGAGCTTCGCCGTACCGGTGCCGAACTCCGAGCTCTCATGAACGATCACCGCGCTCTTGGCCACCCGGCCCGCACCCGCGTTGAGTCCATCCAACGCGAGCATCGCCGCGTCGACACATTTGCCGAAGCCGGGCTTGAGGCGGAAGACATTGGTGAGGCCCCGGCTGGTGATCAGGTCCGACGCGCCGACATCGACGACGTAGGGGATGGCGTATTTCGCTGCGGATTGCGTGGTCGCGAGCACGATCGCGCTCTGGAAGCAGCCAACGATGGCGGCCACCCCCGTCTCGTTCATCTTCTCCACCTCGGCGACGCCGATCTCGACCTTGGCCTGCGTATCGCCGAGCACCGCCTCGAGCTTGGCCCCGCCCATCGATCGGATGCCGCCGCCAGCATTGATCTCGTCGATCGCCAGCTGCGCACCGAGGCGCGACTGCGCGCCGTTATAGGCGACGAAGCCGGTGACGGGATGCAGCAATCCGATCTTGATGGCGCGGGCTTGCGCCCCGCCGATCGCCGGCGCGCCGAGCACGCCGGCCAAAGCCGCGCCGCCGGCGACGAAGCCGCGACGCGACGCGTGAAGTCTGGGCTTGTCCTTGGACATCGGAGAACTCCTCGAGTTTCGGGCGGCGATCTTGCAGTCCTCGACCGCGCGGACGCACTGAAGCTACGTCACCGACTCACCTCGAACAACCGCATAGCGGCGACCAAGTCTCCGTGGGCGTCCTCGAGCGTGCACCGATCGGCTCGCCGGAAGGCACGTAGTCGGACGCCGGCGCAGGCTGGTAGGGTTCTGCGTTCTTCGCCTCCGATCGAAAGAGAGAGCCATGCCCAGTATCCTCACGGCCGAGCAGCGCGCAGCGTTCGAGCGCGACGGCTATGTCTTCGTGCGCGGCCTGTTCGACGCCGAGGAGACCGGCCTGCTGCGCGACGCGATGGAGAAGGATCCGGCGATCAGCGCGCATTTCTACAATCGCGCGGACTCACAAGGCGCGGTCACCAGGATGGCGCTGTGGAATCATCCCGGCGACAGCATCTACGGCCTGGCGGCGCGCAGCGAGAGAGTCGTCGACACGATGGCCGAGCTGCTCGGCGGCGAGGTCTATCACTACCATTCGAAGCTGACCGCCAAGGATCCCTACGAGGGCGGCGCGTGGGAATGGCACCAGGATTACGGCTATTGGTACAATAACGGCTGCCTGTTTCCGTACATGGCCTCGGTCATGATCGCGCTCGATCGCACCACCAGGGCGAATGGCTGCCTGCAGGTGCTCAAGGGCTCGCATCACCTCGGCCGCATCGACCA
>JANNTF010000057.1:0-10919 GCA_031403455.1 Alphaproteobacteria bacterium
CGCCGCCAGCGCGGGATGGATCGTCGGCTGCGGCGGCGCGACGATCGGAAAATCGGGCGCCCCCGCGAAGGGCGCGCTCATCAACACCACCGAGCGAAAGATGTCCGGCCTGATCAGCGCGCACCACGCCGCGACGGGTGAACCGAAATCATGCCCGATGACGGCCGCGACCGAGCGATGGCCGAGCGCGAAGACGAGTCCCAGCGCATCGCGCACGAGATTGAGCAGCCGGAACGAGCCGACATCGCCGTCATAGGCGCCGTCCCAGCCCGTGGTGCGGCCATAGCCGCGCTGATCCGGCGCGATCACATGGAACCCGGCGGCCGCGAGCGGCAGCATCATTTTGCGCCAGCTATAGGCGAGCTCCGGGAAGCCATGCAGCAGCAACACGCACGGCCGGCCATTCCCCTCGAACCCGGCCTCCAGCACATGCATGGCGAGACCGTTGACGCCGGGCACGATGCGCGACCGGATGCCGCGCGGCAGCGTGGCTTCGAGCGGCTCACGCATCGGCGAGATAGGCGCGCGTGCGCGCGACCAGGGCGTCGCGCCGATCGGCATCGATCCACGCGCCTTCGAAGGCGTTGATCATGAACTGGCCCATCTCCTGATCGGTGAAACCGCCAGCCACGGCGACCGCGGGCAGCATCTGCCCGAGCGTACGGCTCGAGAACAATCCGGGGTCGTCGCTGTTGAGCGTGACCTTGAGGCCGAGTTCGTGCATCACGCGGATGCGGTCGACGCGCCGCGGCGCCTGATCGATCGGCCGCCAGGTCGGACACGGCGTGAGCGTGATGCCGCGCCTGCGGATCGCATCGACCAGAGCGGGGTCTTCGATCGCGTTGATGCCGTGGTCGATGCGCTCGACCTTCAGGATCTCCACGCATTGGCGGATATTCTCGCGCGTCGCGGGCTGATCGACGTCGCAATGCGCGGTCAGCCGGTAGCCTTCACTGCGTGCGAGATCATAGACCTCGCGGAACTTGACCGGCGGATTGTGAAGCTCGTCCGAGTCGAGGCCGAGTCCCGTGATCTGATCGCGAAACGGCCGCGCGGCGACGAGCGCATCGATCGCCGTCTCCACCGGACGGTCGCGATTGATGCAGAGGATGAGATTGGTCTCGATGCCGAGCCGCTCCTTGCCGATGCGCCGCCCCTCGGCCAGGCCCTCCATCACGGCGCCGAGCGCGACGCCGCGTGTCGTATGCGCCTGGGGATCGAAGGACAGCTCGGCATAGAGCACATTCTCCGCGCGACAGCGCTCGAGATACGCGACCGTCACGTCGCGAAAATCCTCGGCCGTGCGCAGCACCTCGATCCCCTCGTAATAGGCGGCGAGGAACTTGGTGAGGTAGCTCGGAGCGTCGGGCGCCTCGAACCCCATCGCCGCCTCGAGCGCCGCGATGCTCGCATAGGGCAGCCTGATGCCGTTGCGCGCGGCGAGTTTCCAGCGCAGTTCCGGCGTCAGCGTGCCCTCGATATGCAGATGCAGCTCCGCCTTGGGCAGGCCGGCGATGAAGTCGCGCGTGCGCTGATCGACGAGGGTGAAACTCATGCGGTTCTCCGGTGCTTGTGCGCGCGCAGATTCATTCGGCACGCGCGAAGATGTCGAGCCCGACGGTCCGCTCGACGATCACGAAGAACACGAAGGTGATCGCCATGATGATCGCGGTGATCGCCGCCGGCGTGGGGTCGGGCGTGTACTCGATCTGCGCCAGCAGCTCGACGGGCAGCGTCCTGGTCGTCGGCCCGACCAGGAATACCGCGACCGTCACGTCGTTGAAGGAGAAGGTGAACGCGATGATGGCACCGGCGACGATGGCCGGCAGAATCGTCGGCAGGATGATCTGCCAGAAGGCGAACCACGGTGTCGCGCCGAGACTCTGTGCCGCTTCCTCGAGCGCCCGGTTGGCGCCCATCAGACTCGACCATGCCGGCCGCAGCGTGAAGGGCAGCGTGATGACCGCATGCGCGATCACGAGATTGAGGAAGGAGAGCTTCTGCAGGCCGAGCTGGAGCACGAGGTGAAACAGCGCGAAGCCGATCGCGACGCTGGGAATGACCAGCGGGCTCATCAGGATGAACTCGAGCACGGCACGACCGGGCACCGCGCGGCGGCTCAGCACGTAGGCGGCTGATGTGCCGAGCACGATGGAGATCGCGGTCGACGCCAGCGCCACCAGCGCGCTCGTCGCCAGCGAATCCAGGAACCACGATTGCGTCAGCGCATTGGCATACCAGCGCAGCGACAGGCCTTGCGGCGGGAACACCGGATATTCGGTGGCGGTGACCGACACCGCCACCGCGACGACGATCGGCGCGAGCAGGAACACGAGCCAGAACACGACCAGTCCGACGACCAGCGCGCGCCAGCACCGGAGGCCCAGATCGGCGCCCCAGCGCGTCATGCCGCGTGATCCTGCGCCATCGCGCTGCGCTGCGTGATCGCGCGATGCAGGACGAGGAACGCGATGCCGAGGATCAGCAGGATGCCGGCGATCGCCAGCGCGCGCGGCAGGTCGAAGCTCACGAAAGCATAGCGATAGAGCAGGCTCGTGAGCACGGGCGAGCGCGTGCCGCCGAGCAGCCACGGCGTGGCGAAGGCCGTCATGGCAAGCGCGAAGACGAGCAGCGTTCCCGCGAGTAACCCCGGCAGGGTCATCGGCACCATCACGCGAAAGAAGACGCCAGGCGGCGACGCGCCGAGGCTCTGCGCGGCCGCCTCGAGATTGGGGTCGATGCGCCCGATCACGGCGAGCAGCGACAGCACCATGTACGGACTGAGCAGATGCGCCTCACCCAGAATGATCGCGATCTCCGTGTGCAGCAGCTGCAACGGCGTAGCGATCAGGCCGAGACCAAGCAGGATCTTGTTGATCAGCCCGGTCTCGCCGATGACGATGTTCCAGCCGAAGGCGCGCACCACGGCCGAGAGCAGGAACGGAAAGATCACGCAGGTGATCAGCAGGCTGCGCACGCGCGGACCGCTGGCGGCGATCGCGAAGGCGAGCGGATAGCCCGCGAGCACGCTCAGCGCCGTCACCGCGATCGCGATCTCGAACGTCCGCCACGTCGCCTGGCGCACGACGCGCGAACCGAGCACCGTCTCATAGGCCTCGAGCGAGAGGCCCCGATCGGGCGACAGCACGCTCTCGAACAGGATGATGGCGCTCGGCACCAGCACGATCGCGATCACGATCGCGGCGAGCAGCATGGCGAGGAGCTGCGTCGGCTTCAACGTCATGAGCCCGGGCCGACCCGCAGCCGCATCAGGCGCTGCGGCGGAAGACCGACCGTGACGTGCGTGCCGATCGCCCAGTCCTGGTTGTGCGTCGCGAGCAACGGCTTCTCGGCGAGCGGCGTCGCGATCTGAAAGCCGCTCACGGCGCCGCGATAGCTGACCTCGCGAACGACACCGTCGACGTGGTTGGGCAGGCGGGAAGCCGCCTCGCCGCGCGGCAGGATCGTCACATCCTCGGATCGAATGCCGATCGCCAGTTCAGTGCCGGCGCGCGACGCGGCGTCGGGCGCCAGCGTCAGCGTGATCGCGCCACCGGCGACGCGCACGGTGGAGGAGTCGAGCACCGCCGCCGCCAGGAGATTCTCCACGCCTAGGAAGCCGGCGACGAATTCATGGCGCGGTTGCGACCAGACCTCGCGCGGCGTGCCCGACGCGACGACCAGACCTTCGTTCATGATGACGATGTCGTCGGAGAGAGTCAGCGCCTCCTCCTGGTCATGCGTGACGAGGATCGTCGTGACCCCCGTCTGGCGCTGGATGCGCTTGAGTTCGAGGCGCATCTCCGCGCGCAGCTTGGCGTCGAGATTGCTCAGCGGCTCGTCGAGCAGCAGCACGCTCGGTTCGATCGCCAGCGCGCGGGCGAGCGCGACGCGCTGCTGCTGGCCACCCGAGAGCTGTCGCGGATAGCGCGTGGCGAGCGGCCCGAGTCCGACCAGATCGAGCACGCGCGCCACCCGCGCCTCGAGCGCATCGGTCTTCTTCTGCCGGCGCAGGCCGAAGGCGATGTTGTCGAACACGGTCATGAACGGAAACAGCGCATAGCTCTGGAACACGATGCCGAGGCCGCGCCGCCACGGCGGCGTATCGTTGACGCGCATGCCGCCAATCACGACGTCGCCACGCTCGGGCGTTTCGAACCCGCCGACCAGGCGCAATGTCGTGGTCTTGCCGCAACCGCTCGGCCCGAGCAGGCTGACGAAGCTTCCGGTTCGCGCCGCCAGCGAAACATCGCGCACCGCCCAGGTCTCGCCATAGCGCTTGGCGAGACCGGAGAGAGCAATCGCGTTCATGGTGGAAACGTCACGCCGCCCAAGCGCCGCGCGACCGCCGATCGCTATTTGGCGACCACGGCCTCCTCGAATTTGTCGATCCAGCGCTGCCGCTCGGCGCCGAGCTTCACGGGATCGTAGAATTTGAGCCGCGCGATCCGATCGGGCGTCAGCACTTCATAGGGAATTCCCTCGGGGATCTTCGCTGTCGTCGTCACGGGCATCTCGCCGAACGTCGCCGCCATCCGCGCCTGAACGGCGTCGGAGAGGTAGTAGTTCAGGAATTGCTCCGCCGCCGCCTTGTTCTTCGAGCCCTTGATGATGCAGGCCAGATTGACGACGCCGATCGCGTCGTTCTCCGGGAAGACGAAGCGCAACGGTACGTTCGAATCACGCTTCACGTAGGTGTTGAGCATCGGCGCAACGGAGATCTCGCCGCGATTGATCCAGTCCAGCACCTCGAACAGCTTGAAGAAGCGCGCACGCGATTTGCGATCCGACATCGCCTTCAGACCGGGATCGATGTTGTCGATCGAACCGCCATTGAGTTCGGCGAGCTGGACCAGCATCGACGGAGCGACCGAGAACGCGATGTCCATGAAGGCCTGCGGCGCCTTGAGATCATTGCGCAGGAGCTCGCCCCAGGCTTTGGGCGGCGTCGGAAAATGATCCTTGTTGTAGGCGAGACCGATGCCGAGCACGGTGATCGCCGGACAGAGCTTGTCGCCGAGCGGGTCGCGCGCGAAGCCGATCAGATTGGCGGCGTTGGGAACGTTGGCGGGATCGAAAGGCTCGAGCAGACCGCGCGCCTTGGCGACCGCCATCTGATGATCGGTGATGAACAGCAGGTCGATGCCGCCGCGCGACGCGATGAGCTTCGACAGGCGCTGGCTCGACGGCCCCATGTCGACGGTGACCTTCACCCCGGTCTGCGCGACGAAGGGATCCACCGCGACTTTCTTCCAGGTCTCGCCATAACCGCCACCCCAGACGGAAACGGTGAGCTCCTGCGTGGCGGCCGGCTGCGCGGCGGCGAGGCCGACGCAAATCGTGAATAGGGCGAGCGCCCTGCGAATGGTCGAAATCATCTTTCCCCCTCGGATCTGGCGTGAGCGACTTGAGCGACCGCGCGCAAATCCCCAGCACTCACGCGCGGCAGAGCACCGGACAAATCTGCGGCACTGGCCGCATGCATGCAAGCGAGGTACTGCTCGACAAGGCGGATCAGACGGTCATGTCGACTTACTCGACCTTGCTGGCCGGCGGAGGAATCGGGAGGCCGTCTTCCCGCATTCCGGCGACGTGCAAGGCAATCGCCTTTTGGATCTCGATCTCGACTTGCTCGATCGTATCACCGGTCGCGACGCATCCCGGCAAATCGGGAACATAGGCGGAGTAGTTGTGCGCCGCCTTCTCGACTACGACTGCAAACCGCATGGCGTCCTCACTTCTTTAGGCCTGCCTGTTTCCGGATGCTGTTCAGTGTGCCTGGGGCGACGTCGTCGTTGAGTTTGCCCGCAACTGTCACTCGGCCTGGCCTTACCGGATGTTTATACTGACGATGGCTCCCTCGTGTTGCCACAAGATACCATCCATTCTCCCGCAACAGTTCGAGGATGTCGCTGACCTTCATGATTCGAACGTAGTTGCGGACGGCTCTCGCCGCATGGATGCGACGGTATTGATTCTGGGTCTCGTCGAGGTAAGCACCTGGCCTGATAGCGGAAGACGAGACTGCGTGATGGACTCACTCCTACTCCACCAGTCCGCGTTGCTATCCTTCGGTATCGCGGTCCCGGCGGCGCTTGCGCTAGCTTGGAGATGGTCGCCTTCACCTTCTCATTGGATGCTCAGCTCATGAACGATTTCACTTGGCGCCACGTGCTCATCACCGGTGCGGCGGGCCGCATCGGCTCGACTTTGCGCGCCGGGCTCGCCGGGCGGCACGGCAAATTCCGTCTGCTCGATCGCCGGCCGATCACGGAGCTGCGCGCGCAGGAAGAGGCGATCGTCGCGGAGTTGAGCGACCGACCCGCTGTGGCGCGGGCGGTCGCGGGCGTGGACGCGATGATCCATCTCGCGGGCGCGCCGGAGCCGCGCGATTTCGAGGAGATGTTCCGCGCCAATATGCGCGGGCTCTACGACGTGTTCGAAGCGGCGCGCGGCGCCGGGGTGAAGCGCATCGTGTTCGCCTCGACCAACCACACCTACGGCATGTATCCGGTCGAGCACGGCATGACCACGACCGATCCCGTCCGGCCCGACAGCTTCTACGGCGTGACCAAGGTCTTCGGCGAGACCATGCTGCGCTATTACTTCGACAAGCACGGGATCGAGTCGGTCAGCCTGCGCATCGGCAGCTTCGAGGAGCGGCCGAGCCAGCAACGCCATCTCTCGACCTGGCTGAGTCCGCGCGACACGGTGGAGCTGGTCGATCGTGCGCTGAAACAGCCGGCCATCGGCGCCGCGATCGTCGTCGGCATGTCGAACAACACGCGCATCCGGATCAAGCAGCCGAATTGGGAAGCGATCGGCTACCGGCCAAGCGACGACGCCGAGACTTGGCTCGATCGCCTCAAGGCCGAAGGCGTACCCGTCGACGGGCCGCTGCAATGGAAGATCCATGGCGGCATGTACGAGCCGCGCGAATATTGAGGCCCGATCATGCGGCGCGCATCGAGATTTCTCGTCCTCGCGGCAGGTCTCGCAGCGGCGCCGGCCGGCGCGCAATCGATCGACATCGCGCCGCTCTTCGCCCAGGCCGAGCAGACCGGACGCGTCGGACTCGCGCGTAAGACGCAGCTCGTGGACGCACGGCCGGCGGTGCCGGGCGAGATCGTGGTCACGATCATTTCAGGCGAAGGCAAGGAAACCCAGAGCGCCCCGGCCGAGGCGGGTGACATGGTGGTGCGCAATCGCTGCCCGACGACCGGCAACGAGCAGTATCTGGTCAAGGCGCGCAACTTCGCGGCCCGCTACGACAGCGCGCCCGGCGAGCCGGATGCGCAAGGCTGGCGCGCCTTCCGTCCCCGCGGCATCGACATGCGCTACTTCGTCGTCGCGTCAGGCGATGGCGGCTTCACCTTCACCGCGCCCTGGGGCGAGGCGATGATCGCACGCGCCGGCGACGCCATCGTCCGCAACCCCGCCGACCCGCGCGACACCTACCGCATCGCCGCCGCGTCCTTCACCTGCACCTACGAAATCGTCAAGGCGCCATAGCAACAAGGCCCGCGATCGCGGTAGGGACGCGTCTCACGACGCGCCATCGGCACGCGCAGCATCTCCGGCAACGCGACGCTCGTCGACATGTACCGCCGCGAAGTGATCGGCGGACCAGGCGCCTTCGTGATCGCCGCCGACGGCTACCTCGCCTTCAAGGCCGCCATATTCACCAAGCTGACCCGCGAGATCGCGTGATCGAGCGCCAACCGAGCCGGAGGAGGCATCCTCCGAGCATTGCCGGCGGCGCTCTGAACACATACGGTACTTGGTATGTCTCTACTCGACCGCATCGCCATCGACCCCAACGTCCGCTTCGGCAAACCGACGGTCCGCGGCACGCGGATCACTGTGGGGGATGTCCTAGGCTACATGGCTGCTGGGATGTCGGAGGCGGACATCATGAAGGACTTCCCGCAACTGACGGTGGACGACATCCGGGCCTGCCTTGCTTACGCCGCTGAACGTGAGCGCCACACCGTCATCGTGTCTGCGGCTTGACGCTTCGCGATGAAGTTTCTGATCGACGAGAACCTGTCCGAAGTTCTTGTCGGCGAACTTGTCGATATTGCCCCCGGGTCCGTTCACGTGCGAACGGCAGGACTCGGCGGCTCGAGCGACGAGCGGCTCTGGGACGCGGCCCGCGATGGTGGCTTCACGATCCTGACGCGAGACGAGGACTTCGTCCGGTTGAGCATCGCGCGCGGCTATCCGCCGAAGGTCGTCCACGTGCAGCTCGGCAATTGCACGACGCGCGACGTCATTGATCTGGTCGATCGCAAGTCCAGCCAGATTCAAGAGTTCATCACATCGAGTGCGGCTGGCTTCCTCGTCGCGTGCTGAACGGGCGGATTTGGTTGTCTGGATGCGACTTTCCCTGGATGCGACTTTCCGGCGACCGCAGCGCTCCGCAAGCGCGATCATAAAGCTCGTTCAACCGGAATCGCATGCTGACCCCGATTTCCCTAAAGCTCGTTCAACCGGAATCGCATGCTGACCCCGATTTCCTTCATGCTGACCCCGATTTCCTCATGTCGGCCGGATGGAGCAGGTCACGATCTACGAATTGAGGGACCAGCTCAGCGTCAATCTCGCCAAGGTGAAGGCGGGAGCGAGCGCGGTGATCTCGATGTCGCCTGTGTCGGAGATCGTCGCCATCGTCCAGGACGCGCCGGCGGGATGCACCGCCGAGCAGATGCCGGTTCCAGGTTCCGAACGCGGAACCTGGAACCGGTTACGTCGCGTCAGAGCAGGAAGTCGCGATCCTGCATAGTGTAGTCGCCGACTAGCTCGATCTGGAAATCGGCGGCGCCGTCGCCGTTCACGTCCCCTTCGATGATCGTCATCGCGCCGGATTGGGCGTAGCGCAGCTGGCCCGCTTGCCCATCGAAGTCGTTCGTGCCGATCAGGGTGAAGGCCTGATCGTCGGCGACCGAATCATTCGCGTCGAGGCGTGAGAGGTCGATCATGTCGCCCTCGTCGCGCGCGAAATCGGCGATCACGTCGCGCGTAGCGCTAGGCGCGGACTCGTCGAGCCGATCGAGCCGGAAGACGTCGGCGCCGTCGCGGCCCGCCATGCGATCGCGATCGGCGCCGCCCACGAGCACATCGTCGCCGGCGCCGCCGATCAGATAGTCGATGCCGCCACCGCCGAGGATCAGATCGTCGCCCAGTCCACCATCGATGACGTTGGTGTCCGCGTCGCCGATGAGCTCATCGTCGGCCTGACCGCCGGTGAGGAACTCGATGTCGCGAAGCCAGTCGATGCCACCGCCGCCGGTGTCCTGGAAGCCTTGGATGCGCATGTCGACATGCACGCTGGTCGTGATGCTGGCGTAGCTCGCGGTATCCATGGCAAAGCCGCCATCGAGGACATCGTCGCCGGCGCCGCCGTCGAGCGTGTCGTTGCCGCCCATGCCGTAGAGCCCATCATTGCCGCCTCCGCCGCTGAGGACGTTGTCGACGTCGCTGGCGACGATCGAATCGTCGAACCTGCTGCCCACGACATTCTCGATCTGCGCCATCCGGTCGACGCCGGAACCGCCAGTGTCCTGCCACCCCCGCAGATACATCACAAGATGAATGCCGCCTGCGGCGCTGGCGTAGGTGACCGTGTCGGTACCGAAGCCGCCGACCATCTGGTCATTCCCCGCCCCGCCGTCGAGATGGTCGTTGCCATTGCCGCCGATCAGGACGTCATTGCCGGTGAAGCCATGGAGGATGTTGTTGCCGGCGTCGCCGACGATCCAGTCATTTCCCATGCCGCCGGTGACGTTCTCGATCGACACCAGCGTGTCCATGCCCGCTCCGCCGGTGTCCTGCGCATCCGTGTTGCTCAGATCCAACGTGATGCCGGACGTGCTGGTGCGGTAGCTCGCCATGTCGATTCCGGCGCCGCCATCGAGGCAATCGTCGCCAGGGCCACCGATCAGCGTGTCGTTGCCCGCTCCCGCTTCGAGCAGATCGTTGCCGTCGGTGCCGATGAGAACGTCCGTGGCTTCCGTGCCATGGATCGTCGATCCGGGCGTCCCATGACCTCCGGAGCCATGGTGCGAATTACCGTGCCGGTGATCATGATCGTGACGGTGGTGGTCGCGGCCGTGATCGCGATGCTTTTCGTGATCATGGCCGCGGTCGTCCGACTCGGCAAAGCGGCGCGTGGCGTCGACGGGGTGATGGCGCATGACTGAGCTCCTGCTGGGGTTTCATCTCTGCGATGAACCGAGCTTGAGCGGGCAAAACTTACTCGCGCGTTGCGGACAAGCTCACGAACGAATCGAGTTTCGCGACAAAGCCGAGCGAATTGCGCTCTACCCCTTCAGGCCGGTGAGCGCGACGCTCTCGATGATGCGGCGGCGCAGGATCACGAAGATCACGAGCATCGGGAGCACGCTGAGCACCGAGCCGGCCATCAGCTTGCCGTAATCGGTGCTGAAGCGGAATTGGAACGCGGTGAGGCCGAGCTCCATGTTGAACAGCGCCTGATCGTTGGCGACCATCAGCGGCCAGATGAAGGCGGCCCAGGCCTGGATGAAGGCGAAGATGCCAATGGCGCTCAAGGCGGGCGCCGAGAGCGGCGCGATGACTCGCGCGAGGATCCACCATTCCGATGCGCCGTCGACGCGGCCCGCTTCGAGCAGCTCGGTCGGGATCGCGGAGGAGATGTGCTGGCGCAGGAGAAAGATGCCGAAGCTCATGAACAGGGTCGGCAGCAGGATGCCCTGGAAGGTGTTGATCCAACCGAGCTGGATGAGCTGCAGGTAGAGCGGGATCATGTAGCTCTCGAACGGCACGATCGCGGTCGCGAGGATCGTCATGAACAGGATCGTGCGGCCGGGAAACCGGTACTTGGCGAACACCGCGCCGGCGACCAGCGAGGTGAGGCACACGCTCAGCGTCGCGGTGAC
>JANNTF010000058.1:0-5582 GCA_031403455.1 Alphaproteobacteria bacterium
GAAGGGAATTTACTGCGGAGGCATGTGGGTCGCCTGGACATCCTCGTCAACAACGCGGGCATGAATCTGCGTCACGCCCTCACCGAGTTTCCGACCGCCGATTTCGACGCCGTGATCGCCATCCACCTTCGCGGATCCTTCATCCTGTCGCGCGAAGTGGTCAAGCACATGGTGCCGGCCGGCTGGGGCCGGATCATCAATACGGTCTCGGCGACCGTGCGGCTGGGCCGTGCGACCGTCTCCGCCTACACGGCGGCCAAGGGCGGCCTCGATGCAATGACGCGCCAGATGGCCATCGAATTCGCGACCAGGGGCGTGACCGTGAATGCGATCGCGCCGGGGTATTTCGAGACCGAGCTCAACGCGCCGCTGCTGGCCAATCCGGAATTCGTCGCGATGGTCAACAAGCGTACGCCGATGGGGCGCTGGGCGAAGCCTGCCGAACTCGGCGGCGCCGCGGTGTTCCTCGCCTCGGAAGCCGGCAGCTTCGTGACCGGCCACACGATCTACGTGGATGGCGGACTGACCGTCGCGCTCTGACGCGCTCCCCCGACGCTGACCGGCGTCGGGCGTTCTGCCCGCGGCGGCTCGGTTTCGGTCGCAAGCCCGAGACTGACCGCGCCGCCATCGTCCAGTTCGAGATCGGCGCGCAGATTATAGGCGGGGTAGTCGATGCCGTGCTTGCCACGCACGACGCTGCGGCGCGGCGCGGCGCCGCCGCTCAGGCGCACCGCGCGGCACTGCAGATAGACGTCGGGCAATGCGACACGGCCGAGCCCGGCAAGCCGCAGCTGGATCGCCGCGGCGAATTTCACGCCGTCCGATACGCCGACGCCGAGCAGGATCTGCTTCGGCGCGGCGGCCGTCACGATGCGGGACAATGCGATCGTCGTCTCGCCGACGATGAACTCATAGCTGCGGTCGCCCTCGTTGTCGGGCTGAAAGAACGAGAAGTGGCTGCCGATCGTCATGCCTGCGCGCAACAGCGGGACGACTCCGCCACCATCGGCGGCGAGGCGGTTGTCGGCGAGCGCGAGCAACACGAGGCACGCCAGATCGACATCCGCCGCGTCGCCTCCACGCCGGTTCCACAGGTAGAACCCGTCGCCGGTGCTCGACCGGCCGAGATCGACATCGAGATCGAGCTGCGCGCTCCGCCGCTGCGCGATCGCGATCGAATAGGCGAGGCTGTTGAGCTTGGCCGCCTGCTCGAGCCGCGTCGCGCGGGAAAAGGCGACGATGTCGACGAGCGCGACCGCGCGACGTTCGGTGAACGCCAGACCGTAGGGTCGCAACAATGCTTCGATCGCGGCGACCGCGCGCGGCGTCAGCACGCCGATCTCGGGCCGTTCCATGAGCACAGGCTCGAGCCGGAATCGCTTGACCGCGGCCTGGAATGCCTCGGGTGACAGGCGCCGCGGTCCGCCGCCGATCAGCTCCGGGCCGATGCGCTCGATCTCCGGCAGGCGGGCATTGGGCAGCAGCAGCAGCGCCACGCGCCCCCTGATCATCGACCAACCGACGACGAGGCTGCGGCCCAGCAGCCACAGACGATCGAGTTCCTTGCGAAACATCCGGCGTAGATTGGGATCGGAAAGCGGCATTGCGATTGCGCAGCCAGCTTCCACCGCCCGTCGTTAAGGCTCCCTTGACGCTGAACGGCGCGCCGGATTTTTCTCCGGGCGGATCAGCCTTTGTTGGGACGCAGATCATCCTCGATATGCGCTTCGATCAGCGCATCGACGCTGGCATCCGCCGTGAATCCCATCGCCTTGGCACGCGTCGAGGCGAGCTTGCGCGGCCAGCCATCGACGATCTTCTGGATCATCGCGTCGGGTTGCCACTTGATGCGGCGATAGGCGTCCTCGCCAGCCACGCGGCGCAGGGCCGAGGCCATGTCCTCGACCGTCGCGTCGAGGGACGGCAAGGTCAGCGACCGGTTCCAGCCCCAGGCGCTGCCCGGCAGATCATGGGCCCGCACGAAAGCCTCGATGGTCTTGCGCGGACTCAGCAGCGGCATCCAATTGTCCGGCCGCACCGGGCAGATCGCCTCCTGCCCCGCGAGCGGCTCGCGGATGATCGATGACGCGAAGGTCGACGCGGCCAGATTGGGCTTGCCGGGCCGCACGACGATCGTCGGCAGCCGCAGGCAGCGGCCATCGAGGAAACCCTTGCGCGTGTAGTCGGCGATCAGCATCTCGCCCATCGCCTTCTGGATGCCGTAGGAGGTCTGCGGCGTCAGCGGCTGATCGTCGGAGAGCCGCTCCGGCAGATCGCCGCCATAGACCGCGATCGAGGACGTGAAGACGAGACGCGGTTTGGTGCCGAGCGCGCGGCAGGTCTCGAGCACCAGACGCGTGCCGTCGAGATTCACCCGATATCCCAGATCGAAATCGCGCTCCGCCCCGGCGCTGACCACGGCGGCGAAGTGGAAGACGGCGCCGGTGTCGGGCGTGATCAGACGCCTGATGAGCGCGGCGTCGTGGATCTCGCCCGTGACGATCTCCAGCCGCGGATCGGCCGGCAGGTCCGACGCGGCGACAACATCCATCAGCACCAGCTTGTCGATCGTGACTGCTTTGCCGTCCGGCGACAGCGTGCCCTGCTTCAGCAGCTGCCGCGCCAGCTTCTTGCCGAGCATGCCGGTGCCGCCAGTAATGACCACTTTCATGGTGTATTCCTTCCTTGGACAAGCATCAGGAATTGGGACCGCGGTCCATCGAGAAAGGCTGCCAGCGGCGCAACCCCGAAACGGCCAGCACGGTCGGGTTCACGCAAGAGAGTGGCCAGCGGCCCGACAGCACGAGGGACAATTCCTGACCCACGCGCCGCTTGCGCGCCGGATCGAAGCGCGCCGAGGCGGACGCGTTGTGCGGCGAGAGGATGACATTCGCCATCTTGTGCAGCGGATTCTCCGGCTTGGTCGGCTCGACCTCGAAGACATCCAGCCCCGCGCCGGCGATCCAGCCCTCTTGCAGAGCCTTGATCAACGCGGCTTCCTGCACCGTCGGCCCGCGCCCCGTATTGATGAACAGCGCGGTCTTCTTCATCAGCCGGAAATGCTTCTCGCGGAAGAAGCCCTGCGTCTGCGGCGTGTTGGGCAGATGCATCGAAACGAAATCCGCGCTGGCCAGCATCTCGGAAAGACCGGACGGCTCGACCCCGAGCTCCGACATCGTCGTTTCCTCGACGAAGGGATCGAAAGCCTTCAGCCGCAGCCCGAACGCGGCCGCGCGCCGGGCCGTGGCGCGCGCGACGCGACCGAACGAGACAAAACCGAGGGTCTGGCCCATCAGCCGCGGGATCTGCAGCAATTGCGGACGGCCTTCGCCCCAGCGACCTTCGCGCACCATCCGGTCCTGCTCGATGCAGCGGCGATGCGTGGCCAGCAGCAGCATCATGGCGTGATCGGCCACTTCCTCGATGAACGTGTCCGGGCAGTTGGTGACGGGAATACCCTTGGCAGTCGCGGCCACCACGTCGACGTAGTCCACGCCCACCGAACCCAGCGCGATGAGTCGGCACTTGGTCAGCGCGCCAATCATCTTCGCCGTGAATTTCATGCCCTTGGCGTAGACGGCATCGGCCGACGGCGCAGCCGTGATGAAGGCGTCCTCGGTCGGCGCGCATTCGACGATGTCCACGCCCATGCCCTCGAGGGCCTCGAGCTCGTGATCGTAACCGCCGCCGGGAGTCGTGAACGATGCGGCCGCGGGAGTCAGAACCGTGAACTTGGCCACTGGTCTTGCCTTCTCTGTCGCGTCGGAAACGGGAACGGGGCGTCTATTCCTTCACCGCGCCGGTGATCGACGACACGTAGTAGTCGACGAAGAAGGAATAGAAGATCGCCACCGGCAGGGAGCCGAGCAGCGACCCCGCCATCAGCGCGCCCCACTGATACACGTCACCGGTAACCAGCTCTGTGAGAATGGCGACGGGCACGGTCTTCTTCTCGGAGGACTGGATGAAGGCCAGCGCGTAAATGAACTCGTTCCAGGACAGCGTAAAGCAGAATATGCCGGCGCTGATCAACCCCGGAACGGCGAGAGGCAGCGTGATCCGCCGCAGGATCTGCAGCCGGGTGGCGCCGTCGATCAGCGCGCATTCCTCGAGCTCGTAGGGGATCGACTTGAAGTAGCCAATCAATAGCCAAGTACTGAACGGAATCAGGAACGTTGGATAGACGAGAATCAAAGCGATCGGCGAATCGAACAGGCCGAAATGCGCCACCATCGTCGCCAGCGGAATGAACAGGATCGACGGGGGCACCAGATAGGCAAGGTAGATCGCCAAGCCCACATAGTGGCTCCCCGTGAACCGGAGACGCTGGATCGCGTACGCCGCCAGAACCGACGAGATCAGCGACAGGAACGTTGCGCCGAAGGCGATCATCATCGTGGTGACCAGCCACGACGGATAGGCGGTCTTGAACAGCAGGTGCTTGATGTGGTCGAGCGTCGGCGAATAGATCCAGAGCGGATTGAACGTACGCCGGTCGTAGAGTTCGGCGTTGGGTTTGAACGCCGTCATGGTCATCCAGTAGAACGGGAAAAGCAGGATGATCACAAAGCAGACCAGCGGCAGGTAGAGCGTCACCATCCGGCGCGTCCGCGAATCCCACGAGAGCATTTCCGGCGGGGCGGTAGCCGACTCCTTCACGGCCAAATTGACGGTCTCGCTCAAGCTCTCTCTCCTTCGTGGCCGTTCAGTCGTTGCTCTCACCCTGCTGCCACTTCCGCCTTGCCAGGGCGAAATAGCTGAACAGCGTGGCGAACACGAGGAACGGGATCATCGACACCGCGATCGCGGCGCCCTCGGCCAGCTGGCTGCCGGGAATCGCGCGTTGAAAAGCCAGGGTCGCCATCAGATGAGTTGAGTTGACGGGACCACCACGCGTGATCGCGTAGACGAGTTGGAAGTCGGTGAAGGTGAATATGATCGAGAATGTCATGACGATCGCAAGGATCGGCATGAGCAGCGGCACCGTGATGAAGCGAAAGCGCTGCCAGCTGGTGGAGCCGTCGAGCAGCGCCGCCTCGTAGAGCGAGGGGGAGATCGTCTGCAGCCCGGCGAGCAGCGTGATCGCCACGAACGGGATGCCGCGCCAGATATTGGCGGCGATCAGCGAGAACCGCGCCGGCCACGCCGAGCCCAGGAAGTCGATATTGGTGGAGCGGACATGAAGCACGTCCACCAGCAGATACGAGATGATGGAGAACTGCGGATCGTAGATCCACCAGAACGCCAGCGCGGAGAGTACCGTCGGCACAATCCACGGCAGCAGCACGATGGCGCGCAGCAGGCTCTTGAACGGGAAATGGTTGTTCAACAGCAATGCCAGCCAGAAGCCGAGCGCGAATTTTCCGAAGGTGGCGACGCCGGTGTACAGAACGCTGTAGAATACCGCGTTCCACCACAGCGGGTCGGTCAGCAGATACTGGAAGTTTTCGAAGCCGACGAAGACGCCGCGGCGCCCGATCGTGGTGTCCGTGAAGGCGAGCCAGACGCCGAGGCCGAGCGGATAGGTGAGGAACACCGACAACAGGCCGATCGCCGGCGTCAGGCAGACGACGATCAGGAAC
>JANNTF010000059.1:0-11181 GCA_031403455.1 Alphaproteobacteria bacterium
CGCGACACAGATGAGCGATCACGAGACGGATCTGGCGATCGTCGGCGCCGGCCCCACGGGGGCCGCGGCCGCTTGGCGCCTCGCCAGTGCGGGCCTGCGCGTGCTGATCATCGAGAAGGGCCGCGCGTTCGATGCCGCGGCGCTCGATCGCGACGGCGATGACTGGGAGCTGCGCCGCGCCGGCAAGCTGTCGTCCAATCCCAATATTCGCCGCGGGCCCGACGACGATCCGATCGACGACACCGACTCGCCGATCAAGCCGATGTTCGCGCACGGCACCGCGGGCACGTCGCCGTTCTGGTCGGCGCATGTGCCGCGCTTTCGCCCCGAGGATTTCCGGGTCGCGACGCTCGATGGCGTCGGCCGCGATTGGCCGATCGCCTACGCCGATCTCGCGCCGTATTACGAACTCGCCGAGGCGCGCTGGGGCACGGCCTTCGTGCCCGGCGATCCGTCCGGCACACCGCGTCAAGGTCGTCCGCTCAAGCTGCCGACGATCGGCGTGCATGGGCGGCGCGTCGCCGGCGCATTCGACAGACTGGGCTGGCATTGGTGGCCGGTCGACCTCGTCGTCGGGCGCGATGCCGATGACGCGGGCACGCGTCGCTGTACCCATCCCGGCCCGTGCGATCTCGGCTGCCCGAGCCGGATCCGTTCCTCGGCCGACCGCGCCTTCCTCGCCGATGCGATCACGGCGGGCGCGCGCGTGCTGGTCGGCACGCGCGTGCTGTCGATCGAGGTCGATGCGCAGGGTCGCGCGAGCGCGCTGGTCTGTCGCGACCAGCACTCGACCTTCCGCGTGCGGGCGAGCCATGTGCTGCTCGCCGCGAACGGTTCGGCAACGCCGCGCCTGCTGTTGCTGTCCGCCAACGGCCGCGCGCCGAACGGGCTGGCGAACGGCTCGGGGCTGGTCGGCCGCGGGCTGATGCTGCATCCCTATGCGCGCGTCGATGCCCTGTTCGACGCGCCGCTCGGAAGCTGGGTGACGGGGGAGAAAGCCGGCATCGTCAGCTTCGAGTTCCTGCAGACCAGGCGCGAGCGCGGCTTCGTGCGCGGCGTCAAGCTGCAGCTCGTCACCGGTCCGCCGCCGTTCGCGCTCGCGCAAGGCGCGATCACCGGCCGCAGGCTGCCCTGGGGTGCGGGCCATCACGCCGCCTTCGAGCGCCGCTTCGATCACCTCTGCGGCTTCACGGTTTGCGCCGAGGATCTGGCCGAGGACGACAATCGCGTCACGCTGTCCGACCGGTTGGTCGATCGCGACGGGCTGCCTGCGGCGAGATGGATCTATCGCGTCGCGGAGAATTCGCGCCGCGCGCTCGACTTTGGTCTCGACCGCGGCGAAGAGGTGCTGCGCGCCGCCGGTGGGCGCGAGTTCCATCGGATGGCGATGCGCGACCAGACCGGCTTCCACATCATGGGCACGGCGCGCATGGGACACGATCGCGACAGCTCGGTCGCCGATGCGTTCGGACGCACGCACGAGGTGCCGAACCTCACCATTCTCGACGCCAGCGTCTTCGTCACCTCCTCGGTGGTCAACCCGACCTTGACCGCGCAGGCACATGCGCTGCGTGCCGCCGACCGGCTGATCGCCGAAAGACACGGTTGAGCGCGGCGCCGCCATCACAAGACGTCGTCGCGGATGCATGCGGATCTGTGCTCCGCGCCGATCTGGCGCATCGGCGGCCGCTCCTTGGCGCAGGCGGGCAGCGCGTGGCGGCAGCGCGTACGGAACACGCAGCCGGAGGGCGGATTGGCCGCGCTGGGGATGTCGCCGGTGAGGATCACCTTGTTGCGTTTCGCGGCCGGATCGGGCACGGGCGCCGCGGCGAGCAGCGCTTCGGTATAGGGGTGCTTGGGGTTGGTGAAGATCTCCTCGACCGGTCCTTCCTCCATGGCACGGCCGAGATACATCACGATCACCCGGTCGCAGATGTACTCGACGACGCTGAGGTCGTGCGAGATGAACAGCATCGTGAGGCCGAGATCGCGCTGCAGACTCGCGAGCAGATTGACGATCTGCGCCTGGATCGAGACGTCGAGCGCCGAGACCGGTTCGTCGGCGACGATGAAGGCGGGCTCAACCGCCAAGGCGCGCGCGATCACGATGCGTTGGCGCTGGCCGCCCGAGAATTCGTGCGGGTAGCGCGAGGCATGGCTCGCGTCGAGACCGACCCGCTCGAGCAGCTCGACGATCTTGCGTCGGCGTTCGTCGCCGCGCGCGAGTCCGTGGATGGTGAAGGCTTCGCCCAGCGTGTCCTCGACGGTGAGGCGCGGGTTCAGGCTCGCATAGGGATCCTGGAACACGATCTGCATGCGCCGCCGGAACGGGCGCATGGCCTGACGGTCGAGCGCGGTGATGTCGGTGCCCTCGAAGCGGATCGTGCCGGCCGTCGGATCGGTGAGGCGCAGCACGGTGCGGCCGACCGTCGTCTTGCCCGAGCCCGATTCGCCGACCAGGCCGACGACCTCGCCGGGTTGGATCGAGAAGGAAAGATCGTCGACGGCACGGATGGTCGGCCGGCGAGGCCGCAGGAACCGGCGCTCGCCGCCGAACGTCTTCGTCAGGCCGACGACTTCGAGCGATGCTTGCGTCAAAGCTCTCTCCAGCGACGGCAGCGCGTGGCACGATCGCGGCCGATGGCTTCGAGCGGCGGCATCGCTTCGCTACAAGCATCGACAGCCTGCGGGCAGCGCGGCACGAAGGCGCAGCCCGGCGGCAATTGCAGCGGGCTCGGCACATTGCCCGGGATCGCGGGCAACGGCTTGCGCGGCTGGCCGCGTCGCCGCCCGCGCTCGGGCCGGGCGATCGAGGCAAGCAGCCCGCGCGTATAGGGATGCTTGGGGTCGCGGAAGATGTCGAGGACAGGGCCGGTCTCCACGACGCGGCCGCCATACATCACCATCACGCGGTCCGCCATCTCGGCGACCACGCCCATGTTGTGCGTGACGAAGATGATGCTCATGCCCGCGGCCGAAGCCTTGAGCGCGCGCAGGAGGTCGAGGATCTGGGCCTGGATCGTGACATCGAGCGCGGTCGTCGGCTCGTCGGCGACCAGCACCGCCGGGCTGCACGACAGCGCCATGGCGATCATCACGCGCTGGCGCATGCCGCCCGACATCATGTGCGGATAGTCGCTGGCCCGCAGCGCCGGGTCGGCGATGCCGACCTGGGACAGCAACTCCACCGCCTGCGCCCACGCCGCCTTGCGCGACAGCTTGCGGTGCTGCTCGATCGCCTCGGCGATCTGGTCGCCGACCGTGTAGAGCGGATTCAGGCTCGTCATGGGCTCCTGGAAGATCATCGCGATCTCGTCGCCACGCACGTCGAGCATCTGCTTCTCCGACAGCGCGCAGAGATCGACGATCTCGCCCGACTTGCGACGGAAATGCGCGTGCCCGGCAACGACGCGGCCGGGCAGATCGATCAGGCCAAGGATCGAAAGGCAGGTCACGGACTTGCCGGAGCCGGACTCGCCGACGATCGCGATCGTCTCGCCGCGCCTCAACGCGAGATCGACGTCTTCGATCGAGCGCACGACACCACCCTCGGTTGGGAAGTGTGTCGTCAGGCCGGTTACCGAGAGAATGACATCATCGGGCAAGGGCCCCATACGACGCTCATGTCGAACTGATCTGGCGCGATGATGCATTGAATGGCCTTGTCCGACAAGCAGCGGTCCAAATAAGCTCCAGCGCGCGAACACGAGGAGGGTTGGGGGTGCGTCTCAAGGGCAAGGTCGCCATCGTCACGGGTGGCGCGAAAGGGATGGGCCGTTCGACTGCGCTTCTGTTCGCGCGCGAAGGAGCGGCCGTCGTTGTCGGCGACGTCGACGCTGCCGCCGGCTCGTCGCTGGAGGCGGAGGCCGCCGCTGCCGGTGGCAAGCTCATCTACACGCATTGCGATGTTGCCAAGGAAGCGGAAGTCGCTGCACTCGTCGCCACTGCGGAGCGCCGCTTCGGCAAGCTCGACACGATCTTCAACAACGCCGGCATCGAGCAGCCGGTGACGCCGTCGACCGACGTCACGGAGGAGCTGTTCGACCGCGTCATCGCCATCAACCTGAAGGGCACGTTTTTCGGTTGCAAGCATGCAATCCCGGCGCTGCTGCGCAATGGCGGCGGCACGATCGTCAATAATTCGTCGGTCTCCGCATTCGCCAATGTCGGCGGCAACATCGCCTATGCCGCCTCGAAGGGCGCGGTGATGTCGCTGACCCGTGTGCTCGCGATCGAATATGCGCGTCGCAACATCCGCGTGAATGCGATCAATCCTGGCGTGATCGACACCAGCATGAATCTGCGCAACAAGGCGCGCGCCGCCGATCCCTTGGCCTGGACCGAGCGCTCGCTGGCCGTGACTCCGATGGGGCGCATGGGCTCCGGCGAAGAGATCGCCGAGACCGTGCTTTATCTCGCATCCGACCAGTCGTCCTTCGTCACCGGCATCGGCCTGCTGATCGACGGCGGTCGGGTGGCGACGTGAGTGGGCGCCTCGCCGGCAAGATTGCCGTGGTCACCGGTGGGGCGCGTGGCATCGGGCGCGCCGTCGTGCGCGCGTTCGCGGCCGAGGGCGCCAGCGTGCACGCGATCGACCGGCTCGGCAGCGAGCTTGCGGCATCGGTGGGTCCATCGGTGACGCCGTGGACGCTCGACCTGCAGGATGCGGATGCCGTCGCGCGGATCTTTGCGGCGATCGAGACCAATGCCGGGCGCATCGACGTCCTGGTCAACAATGCCGGCATCATCTTCTTCAGGCCGATCGAGCAGACCGCAGTCGCGGATTGGGACCGGCTGCTCGCGGTCAACCTGCGCGGCCCGTTCCTGTGCAGCCGTGCCGTCGCACCGGGCATGAAGGCGCGACGTTCGGGCGCGATCATCAACGTGTCATCGAATGCGGGCGTCCGCGGCGGCAACGACGAGACCGCTTACTGCGCCTCGAAATTCGGCATCGAAGGATTCTCGCGCGCACTGGCGATCGAGATGGCGCCCCATCGCGTCTCGGTGAACACGATCACGCCGGGTCATCCGGTCCATACCGCGATGAGCGAGACGACCTATGGTCCGGAGCAGCGCAAGATCTGGAAGGATCCGGCGGAATTGACCCCCGCCTTCGTCCATCTCGCCATGCAAACGCCCGACGGGCTCAACGATCGCTATGTTCGCGCCTGGGATCTCGTGCTCGAGCTGCGCGCAAAGGGGGCGGCATGAGGCGCGCGGTCATCCTCGATGCGACGGCGCCCGAGGAGCTGGCGTTCCTGCAGAGCCACGCTCCGGGCGTCACGCTCGCAGCTCCGGCGCCGGGCCAGGGCGCGGCCGACCTGATCGCCGGCGCGTCGGTCATCGTCTCGAAGCGGGTTGTCGTCGATGCGTCGACGCTCTCCGCGGCGGGCTCCGGATTGAAGCTCGTGCAGTTGTGGTCAAACCGGCCCGACCGCATCGACCGCGGCGCGGCAAAACGCGCCGGCATCCCGGTCGCGTTGATGCCGCAGCGCGGCTGCATCGCGGTCGCCGAGTGCGCGCTGCTTCTCCTGCTCGGCCTGTCGAAGAAGATCGTGGCCGCGCATCAGGCCACCGTGTCGGGCGCCTATCGCGAGCGCGGCGTCGAGCCCGTCGTGACCGCCGAACGGCTGCACAAATTCCAATGGATGCAGCTGCCGGGCCTCTTCGAACTCCACGGTCGCAGGCTCGGTCTGGTCGGCTTCGGCGAGATCGCGACCGAGGTCGCGCGTCGGGCGCGGTCCTTCGGGATGGAGATCGGCTATTGGAGCCGCACGCGCGCCGCAACCGCGATCGAGGCGGCGGAAGGCGTGGAGTACAAGCCGCTCGCCGAGCTGCTGTCCTGGGCCGACGCCGTCAGCCTGCATGTGCCGCATACGCCGGAGACGGCGCGGCTGATCGATGCGGCGGCGCTCGCGCGGATGAAATCGTCGGCGGTGCTGGTCAACACCTGCCGCGGCGGCGTGGTCGATGAGGGAGCGCTAGTGGCTGCGCTGCAGGCAGGCACGATCGCCGGGGCCGGTCTCGACGTCTACGTGCAGGAGCCGATTCCGTTCGACCATCCGCTCTTGCGCGCGCCCAACACGCTGCTGCTGCCGCATCTCGGCGGCGGCTCGGGCGGCGCGCGGGTCAAGCATGCCGAGGACGTGATGGCCAACGTCATCGCCGCGATCGAGGGCCGCCCAATCCGCCACCTTCTGCCCTAACCGGCCCGGACCTTGCGTGATCTACGCTGACGAGTTCCAAGATCCTTCAACAAACAAGGCCGTAGAAAAAGGAGACATGACATGACGACCAAACGTCGCACCGTCCTGAAGGGTGGTGTCGCATCCCTGTCGGTGCTCGCGGCTCCGGCGATCGCGCGTGCCCAGGCCGCCCCTGCGAACACGCTCATCTTTGCCGACGACTCGAACAGCGACGTCACCTACGACCCGCGTGTGACGCAGTCGCGCCATGAGGAGCAGGTGATCGTCCAGGTTTTCGACCAGCTGATCATGTCGGACGAGAACGGCAAGCTCGCTCCAGGCCTCGCCACCTCCTGGCACCTCGAGCCCGACGCCATGTCCCTCCATATGAAGCTGCGCGACGGCGTGAAGTTCCACGACGGCACCGGCTTCAACGCCGAGGCGGTCAAGTTCACGCTCGACACCATCGCCGATCCGAAGACGGGCTCGCAGGGCGCCGTCGACATGCTCGGGCCCTATGACCGCACCGAGATCATCGGGCCGCACGAAGTGCGCGTCCACTTCAAGTCGCCCAATGCCGGCATCATCGACACCCTCACGGAGAATGAGCTCTCGATCGTCAGCCCAGCGGCGGTGGCGCGTCTCGGCAACACGGGCTTCGCGCAGGCACCGGTTGGCACGGGGCCGTTCAAGTTCGTGTCGTGGGAACGCGGCCGCGAGGTGCTCCTCGAGCGCAATCCCGACTACACCTGGGCGCCGAGCTGGTCGGCGGTGCAAGGGCCGTCGAGCATCGAGCGGATCATCCACCGCTTCATCCCGAATGCCGGCACGCGCGCGGCCGCGCTCGAGGCCGGCGAGGTGCATGTCGCCGACATCCTGCCGGCGCTCGACACCAAGCGGCTCGCGGATTCCGGCAAGTTCCGCGGCATGATCGGCGTCGCCGCCGGACTGTCGACCGGCGCGCTGTTCAATGTCTCACGCTCGCCGTTCAACGACATCCGCGTGCGCCAAGCCTTCATGCACGCGATCGACCGTCCGCGCCTGGCGCAGAATCTCTATTTCGGCCTCGTCAAGCCGGCCTTCGGGCCGCTGGCGTCCACCACGCCGGGCTACTGGGCGGGCGCCGAGAAGTACTATCCCTTCGATCGCGCGCGCGCGAACCAGCTGCTCGACGACGCCGGCTGGCGCATGGGCGCAAACAACATCCGCGCCAAGGACGGTCAGCCGCTCAAGGTGTTCTTCCCCTCGCTGACCAATCCCGATGTCGCCGTCGCGTTGCAATCCGAGGCACGGCGCGTCGGCTTCGACATGACGGTCGAGAACGTGCTGAAGCAGCGCCAGGACGAGCTGCTGATGAACAATCAGTACGAGATGGGTGTGCTGCGCTGGGTCTCGAACAGCCCCGGCGTCCTGCGCATCCCGTTCCATTCGACCAACATCCCGGAGCCCGGCAAGTTCAAGTTCAACTGGGGCCGCATCGCCGATCCGGCGCTCGACGCGATGATCGAGCGCGCCGGGGCGGCCAAGACGCCGGGCGAACGCAACCAGCTCTATGGCGAATTGCAGAAGGAGATCATGGATCGCGCGATCTTCTTCCCGATCCACGACCAGGTTCAGACGGCCGTTGCGTCGAACCGCATCCAGGGCCTGCGTTTTGCGCGCGGCAATTGGCAGATCCGGATGTACGAGGCGCGCATCGCATCCGCATGAGCGATACACGCGCAGCGCCCGGGGAGCCTGCCCCCGGGCGCTGCTTGTCTTCACCATGAGCGTCTGATGGGCTATTTCCTCCGCCGCCTCCTGAGCGTCGTTCCGGTGATCGCCTTCACCTGGACGCTGGTCTTCGTCGTCATGCAGGTCATACCCGGCGATCCGGTGAATCTGATGCTCGCCGGCGTACCGGCATCGGAAGAGGTGCGCCAGCGCGAGCGCCAACGCCTCGGCCTCGATCGGCCCGTCGTCGAGCGTTATGTGAGCTTTCTGGTGCGCGCCGTGCAGGGCGATCTGGGCGAAGGCTTCCGCTCGCGCCGTCCGGTGACGCAGATGATCCTCGAGCAGCTCTGGCCGACGGTGGAGTTGGCGCTTGCCGGCCTCTTCTTCGGGGTCCTGTTCGGGCTGGTACTCGGGATCATTGCCGGCATGCGACCGAATAGTTGGGTCGACTCGATGTGCATGGTGCTTGCGCTCGTCGGCGTATCGCTGCCGAGCTTCTGGATCGGCATGATGCTGATCTACGTATTCGGCACGCTGCTGATGTGGGTGCCGATTACCGGCCGCGGCATGGGCGCGCTGATCCTGCCCGCGATCACGGTCGGGCTGTTCATCGCCGGTGGATTCGCGCGACTGGTGCGATCCTCGATCATCGAGGCGATGGGACAGGACTATATCCGCACCGCGCGTTCGAAGGGCTTGCCGCGCATCAAGGTCGTACTCAAGCACGCGCTGCGCAACGCGATGATCCCACCGATCACGCTGCTCGGCATCCAGTTCGCGGTGCTGATCGGCGGCGCCGTGGTGACCGAGAACGTCTTCGCCCGGCCGGGGCTCGGCACCATGCTGGTCGATGCCGTGCTCGCCAAGGACATGCCGCTGGTGCAGGCGCTGATCGTCTACAAGACCGCGGTCTACGTGCTCATCAACGTCGCCATCGACCTGATCTACGGCGTCATCGACCCGCGCGTGCGCATGGAGCGGGCGACATGACGGCCGGCACGGCGATCGTCGCGCCCGCAGCCGCGTCGCGGAAGTGGCTCGGCAGCTTCCTGCGCCGGCTCTTCCTTCATCCCGGCGCGATGGTAGGCACGACCGTCTTCGTGCTGCTGGTCGCCGCCGCCGTCGTCGCCCCCGTGGTCGCGCCCTTCGACTGGACCGAGACCGATGTCGGGCCGCGGCTCGCCGCGCCCGACGCCGAGTTCCTCTTCGGTACCGATCTTCACGGCCGCGACGTGTTTTCGCGCGTGATCGCCGGTGGCCGCTACTCGATCTCGCTCGGCATCATTACGGTCACCCTGTCGCTGTTCGTCGGCAGCATGATCGGCATCTTTCTCGGCTTCATCGGCGGCCGCATCGACGCCTGGGGCGCACGCTTCGTCGACGTGCTCCTCGGCTTCCCGCCGATCGTGCTCGCGATCCTGATCGTCTCGGTACTCGGCGTCGGCCTGGTCAACGTCGTCTTCGCGGTGGCGATCGCCGGCGTGCCGCGCTTCGCGCGCGTCGTGCGTGGCGCCGTCCTGGTCGTGCGCGAGCAGGTCTATGTCGAGGCGGCGCGCGCGCTCGGCGCCTCCGACATCCGCATCATGCTGCGCCACCTGCTGCCGAACGTCGTGCCGACGCTCGTCGTGCTCGGCACGCTCGACCTCGGCAATGCGATCCTGTCCACGGCCACGCTGTCCTTCCTCGGCCTCGGCGCGCAGCCGCCGACGCCGGAATGGGGCGCGATGTTGTCTGCCGGGCGCGAATTCATGCGCTATGCGCCATGGACGATGATATTCCCGGGCCTCGCGCTGTTCCTGGTCGTGATGTCCGTCAATCTCGTGGGCGATCGCCTGAGCCAGGTCCTCGACCCCAAAGCCAAGGATCGCCGATGAGCCAAGCACCAAATTTCCAGCGCTTCGCCAAGCGTGTCACCATCAAGGAATCGTCGCTGCGGACCCGCATGCTCGACGTCGCGGCGGGCTTGAAGGACGTCATAGCACTCGGTCGTGGCGACCCGGATCTCGACACGCCGCCGCATGTGGTCGCGGCGGCCCAGAAAGCCGTCGGTGCGGGGGCGACGCACTACACGCATCCTCTCGGCATGCTCGACCTGCGCGCGGCGATTGCCGACTCGATCAAGGCGAATGGCGGCGGCGATTACACCGTCGACGAGATCGTCGTCACCGCGGGCGCGCAGGAATCGATGTTCGTCGCCATGCTCGCCCTGGTCGATCCCGAGGACGAGGTCATCATCCCGTCGCCCGGCTACAACTCCTACCATCAGGCCGTCGAGCTCGCGGGTGGGCGCGTCGTCACGGTGCCGACCTACGAGAAGGATGGTTTCGCGCTGACGGCGGCGGCCGTGGAGAAGGTGCTGACGGCGAAGTCGCGCATGCTCTGCCTGATCAATCCGTCCAACCCGACGGGCATGGTGATCCCGCCCTCCGAGATCGAGAAACTCGCCGTGCTCGCCGCGAAGCACGATCTGATCGTCGTCTCGGACGAGATCTATGCACGGCTGACCTACGACAATGCGCGCGTGCAGCCGATGGCGGCTTTGCCGGGCATGAAGGAGCGCACGATCACGATCGACGGCTTCTCCAAGGCCTATGCGATGACGGGCTGGCGCGTGGGCTATTTTGCCGCTCCTCGCCACTTCGCCACGGCGATGGCGGAGATCCATCACGGCCTCGCGATCTGCGCGCCCGCCGTCAGCCAGCATGCCGCGCTCGCGGCGCTCACCGGCCCGCAGGATTGCGTCGACGCGGCAAGGCGCGAATACGACGCGCGCCGACACGTCATGATGGCGGCACTCGACCGCATGGGGCTCACCTATGCCAGGCCGAACGGCGCCTTCTACGTCTACGCCAACGTCTCCTCGACCGGGATGTCGGCGTCGGAGTTCTGCCTGCGCCTCCTGCAGGAGGCGCGGGTGATGATGTTTCCCGGGTCGCTGTTCGGCGATCACTGCGACGACTATGTGCGCATCTCGCTGCTCCAGCCCGTGCCGCGGGTCGAGGAGGCGGTGCGGCGCATGGCGGCGGTCGTCAGCGCGATGAAGCTCGGGAAGTCAGCAACGTCAACATGAGGAGAGAGCGATGACCACAATGACCAAGCCGCAGGTCCTGACCGACAATCCCAACATCACCGGCGTCAAGCACATGGCTTTCGCCGTCCGCGATGCCAAGGCAGCGCTCGACTCCTACGCGCGCTTCCTGTGCGTGCCGGGCGACACGAAGATCATGGAGTACGCCAAGTCGCGCAATCGCGTGGCGCTCTTCAATCTCGGCGGCATCGAGTA
>JANNTF010000060.1:0-2654 GCA_031403455.1 Alphaproteobacteria bacterium
TCGATCCGCGCCTCGAGATCCTGCAGGTGCGCCGCCAGCGTGCCGAGCATGCGCTTGACCACGGCCGGCAGCGCCGCCTCGTCGGCAGCCTCGATCTGCGCCAGCAATGCCGGCACGTGGCGCGGGCCCTGGGCGACCACCAGGCCGAACTCCGCCGCGTGGGCACGCATCGCATTGATCGCGCTGACGCGTTCGGCGATCAGCAGCTCGCGCACTCGGTGCATCGTCAGCAGCGCCTGCTGCTCGATGCTCTTCATCGGCACGAAGCGCATCTCAGGTCGGTGCATCGCCTCGCAGATCGCGCCGGCATCGGCGGCGTCGTTCTTGTTCGTCTTCACGTAGGGCCGCACGTATTGAGAAAATCGATCCAGCGTCGAATTTCGCGCGCTAAACTGCCCGCTTCGGAGGTTCCCATGGACACTGCGCCCAAGAAAACCTCCCCAGGTTTGATTTATCCCGGATTGCTGCCAGTCCCGGGGAGTAAACCGGGCTCCGTCCCGATAGGCGCGGTTGGCTTCGACTTGTCGCTTCGATGACCTTTCCCGAAAGCCTTTCCTGGTTTCGATCTGCCGACGAATCCCTTGTCGACGACGGCATGAACGGGAGGGGGCTGGTGACGAGCCTGCCCTATCTCGCGGAGCTGGATTTCGGCAAGATCGTCATCAACGTCGCGTAGCGCCGCATTCATTTGTTCGGCAAGGAGCTGTCATGTCGTCTTACGAAAGAGGCGCCGTTCGCATCCATTTTGAGGAGGCCGGTGCCGGCTTCCCATTGCTGGTCATCGCTGGCGGCGGACTGAACGCGACGATTGCCGCCCTCACAGATGGCAGCCACCCATTCGATCCGATGGTGGAGTTCACGGGCGAGTACCGTTGCATCGCGGCGGATTTGCGCACCGCCAATGGTGGACAGTCGAGCGGCCCGCTCGAGGTCGATCGGCCGTGGGACGCCTTTACCGATGACCATCTTGGCGTGATGGATCATCTTGGCATCGAGAAATTCATGGTGTTGGGTTTCTGCATCGGCGGCCCCTTCATCTGGAATCTGCTGAAGCGGGTGCCCCATCGCGTCGCTGCCGCTGTGCTGGTGCAGCCCAGCGGTTCGCGTCCGGAACTGCGCGACCTGTTCTACGACAACAATATGAAAGGCTGGGGTCCGGCGTTCGCCACGCGGCGGTCGGAGGTCAGCATGGCGACGATCGAAAAATTCCTGACCAAAATGTACCGTACGAATCCCGATTTCGTCTTCACCGCCACGCGCGATTTCGTGCGCGAGTGCCAGACGCCGGTGCTGATCCTGCCGGATGATGTGCCGGCGCATCCCTATGCTGTGGCGATGGAGGCGGCGATGCTCGCGCCGAAAGCGGAAGTCAGCATGTTTCCGTGGAAGGAGCCCAAGGAGCGCATTCCGCTGGCGGTTCGCCAGATCCGCTCCTTCCTGCGCGCGCATCGACCCATCGTTGCCTAGCGAGAATCAAAACCTCCCCAGGTTTGACTCTCCATCCCGCAATCCGCGGTTCTGGAGTCAGGCCGCCAGCGTGAGCCGGAATCCCTCGCGGGCGGCGGCGGCGGCCAGGCGGTCGTCGAGGCAGACGAAGTCGCGGCTGCGGGGCTCGTGCTCGGACGCGATCACGGCAGCCAGAAATTCTCTCCCAGAAATTCTCTCCAGAGCAGAAATTCCAACACCCTCACCCGTCCTGCGGCCCGTCCTCTCTGTCAGCCGTTGCCTTCGGCTTGCGACCACGCTTGAGCGGGCCGATGCGGCGGCCGAGCATCGCCTCGACCTGGTGGCGAAAGCGGTCGTTGCCGAGGGTGTCGTTGGTACGGGTGGCCTGGCGGATGCGGTCGATCGACTCCGCCGGCAGGGTGGCGCGGAACAGATCACGATAGGCGGCGCGGCGGGCCTGGTCGTCCGGGCCGAGGGCGAGATAGCGCTCATGTGGCGTCACCAAGCTCAGCGGCACGCCCTCGGCATTGGCGCGATAGCTCGACCAGGCATGGGCACGCGGGTGATCGACCATACCGGCGCGCACCGGGTTGAGTTCGATGTAGCGGTAGCAGGCGAGGATGTAGGCCTCGTTGGTGGCGACCGTCGAGCGGAAGCGTCCTTCCCACAACGTGCCGGTCCGCAGATGCGCGCGGTTGATCGCCCGGACATAGCGCTGGCCGATCAGCTGCATCAGGCGCGAGAGGCCGTCATCGGTCTCGGGCGTGAGCAGCAGATGCACGTGGTTCGTCATTAGGACGAAGGCGTGCACGGCGCGCGTCGCGCGCATGCTCGGCGAGGAGCTCGAGATAGAAGCCGCGGTCCTCGTCGCTGAAGAAGCAGGCTTGCCGATCCACCCCGCGCTGGACGAGATGGGTCGCGACGCCGGCAAGCGTCAGCCGCGGCCGGCGGGGCATGGTGAGCGCGCCGGCGCGCGTCGCTGGAGAGGGTCGGGCTGAGCTTATGCATCCGCCCGAGCTTCGCGGCGCGACGGCGTCGACGCATTGATGCGCTGAGGTTAAGCCGCCGCGGCTTCAGCGCTTCGCCTGTGGATGCGGGGTGAATTTCTGCTATCGCGGTAGGGACGCGTCTCACGAGGCGCCCCCCGCACAGAACCGGACGGGCCCGATTAAGGCATCCGGCTCCCGCCTTGAGTGGGTGACGTCGAA
>JANNTF010000061.1:0-6418 GCA_031403455.1 Alphaproteobacteria bacterium
TCTTCGTCCAGGCCATCCACTACTTCCCGTTCATCCTGATCAACCTCTCCGCGGCGCTGGCCAACATCGACCGTTCGATGGAGGAAGCAGCCCAAAACCTCGGCTCCTCCGGCTTTCGTCTGTTCCGCCGCATCGTGTTTCCGCTGGCGATGCCCGGCTACATCGCCGGCGCGTCGCTGGTATTTGTAAAAGTGTTCGACGATCTCGCCACGCCGCTATTGCTGAACGTCAAGGACATGCTGGCGCCGCAGGCCTATCTGCGCGTGACGTCGATCGGACTCGCCGATCCGATGGGCTACGTGATCTCGGTGGTGCTGATCGTCGTCTCTGTCGGCGCGATGTGGCTTTCAGCCCTGGCAATGAAGGATCGCGACTATGCAACGGTCCAGCGCGGCGGCGGCGGCCTCGCCCAGCGCAAGCTGCGGGCCGGGGAAACCGCGATCGCCTATGGCGTGGTCCTGCTCATCCTGTTCCTGGTCCTGGCCCCGCATGTCGGGCTCCTCCTGCTGTCCTTCGCGACGATCTGGTCGTTCGCGCCGCTGCCCGATGCGTACACGGCCGCGCATTACGCACGCGTCTTCGGCGAGAGTTCGATCTACATCAAGAACACGCTGATCTATGCCGCCCTCGCCGGCACGATCGATGTCGTGTTCGGCGTCGCGATCGCCTATCTGGTGCTGCGAACCAAGCTCATCGGGCGACATGTCCTCGACTGGGCGGCGATGGCGGCCCTCGCCATCCCCGGCCTGGTGCTCGGCATCGGCTATCTGCGCAGCTACTACGCGGTGCAACTCCCCGACGGCACGCCGCTCGCGACGTTCTGGGGCATGATCGTCGTCGCGCTCGCAATCCGCCGTCTGCCCTACGCGCTGCGCGCCTGCTACGCGGCGCTGCAGCAGATTTCCGTCGCGCTGGAGGAAGCGGCCGAGAATCTCGGCGCCACCAAGTCGCGCACGCTGCGCCGCATCGTCGTGCCGTTGATGACGGGCGGCATCGTCGCCGGTTTCGTCACCAGCTTCTCGACCGCCGCGGTGGAGCTCTCCGCGACGCTGATGCTCGTGCAGTCCAACGCGGATGCACCGCTCGCCTATGGGCTCTATGTCTTCATGCAATCGGCGGCGGGGCGCGGCCCGGGCGCCGCGCTCGGCGTGATCGCGGTGGTGCTCGTCGCGATCTGCACGCTGGCCTCGCATGTTCTGATCGAACGCAGCCAAAGAGCCAAGGGAGCGGCGTCATGACCCCAGCCGGCATCACGATCCGTGGCGTCAATCTCTCCTACGGAACCAACCGCGTGCTGACGGACGAGTCGCTCGATATCGAGCCGGGGGAATTCTTCGCCTTTCTCGGCCCATCGGGTTGCGGCAAGACCACGCTGCTGCGCCTGATCGCGGGCTTCAACCAGGCCGATAGCGGCGCGATCCGCATCGGCGGCGAGGATGTCTCGACCCTGCCGCCGTGGAAGCGCGATGTCGGGATGGTGTTCCAATCCTATGCGCTGTGGCCGCACATGACGGTGAGGCGCAACGTCGCGTTCGGGCTCGAAGAGCGGCGGCTGCCGCGTCACGAGATCGAGCGGCGCGTCGCAGCCGCGCTCGAGCTCGTCGGACTCACCGGACTCGCCGAACGACGGCCCTCGCAGCTCTCCGGCGGACAGCAGCAGCGCGTCGCCGTCGCGCGCACCGTGGTGATCGAACCGAAACTGCTCCTGCTCGACGAGCCGTTGTCCAATCTGGACGCCAAGCTGCGCATCCAGGTCCGGCGCGAGCTGCGCGAACTGCAGCAGCGCTTGCGCCTCACGACCATCTTCGTGACGCATGATCAGGAGGAGGCGAACACGATCTGTGACCGCATCGCCGTGATGAACGCCGGGATCGTGCAGCAGGTCGGCACGCCGATCGAACTCTATGAGCGGCCGGCAAATCTGTTCGTCGCCAGCTTCCTCGGCACCGCCAACATTCTCGACGGGCGAGTCGACGGTGACGGCGCGGCCCGCGTGTTCGAGATCGCCGGCGGCGTGCGGCTGCCGATCCCCGCCGATCGCGAGATCGCGCCCGGCGCCAAGCTGATGTTCCGTCCCCAGGATGCGTCGCTCGCCGCCGCCGGCCCGGACGACATCGCGCTTGCCGGCGAGGTCGCGAATCGCGAGTTCCTCGGCGCATCGGTGCGCTATGGCATTCGCATCGGCAGCGCAGAGATCGCACTGGAGACGCCGTTCCATGCCGGCGACACGCTGCGCGAAATCGGCCGGCGCGTCACGGTGTCCTTGTCGCCGCACACGGCCCTGTTCCAGTCGCCGTGACGACGGCGATCAGTCCGGCAGATAGCGTCGATGCAGATGGCGTTTGAATGCCTCGACGCCCAGCTTCTGCCCCGTGGCCGCCTGCAGGATCTCGTCGGTCGTCGCCAAGGAGGCTTTCGCATGCACGTTGGAGCGCAGCCATCCCATCAGCGGCGTGAAATCGCCGCGTCCGAGCGAAGCGGGAATCTCGGGTACCGATCGCACCGCAGCCTCGAATAGCTGCGCCGCCGCGAGCGCGCCCAGCGTGTAGGTCGGGAAATAGCCCCAGCCGCCGCCGGGCCAGTGAATGTCCTGCAGGCAGCCATCGCGATCGTCGGGCGGCACGATGCCCACGAGTTCCTTCATGCCCGCGTTCCACGCGGCCGGCAGGTCGGCGAGCTTCATGTCGCCGGCGATCAGGGCGCGCTCGAGGCGGAAGCGCAGGATGACGTGGCACGGATACGTCGCTTCGTCGGCATCGACGCGGATCAGGCCGCGCGACACCTTGGTGTAGATGCGATGGAGATTGTCGACGCTCCATGCAGGGCCGCTGCCGCCGAATGCCTCGGCAGCGAGCGGCGCCAGGAAGGCGACGAATTCGCGGCCGCGGCTGGCCTGCATCTCGACGAGGAGCGACTGGCTCTCATGCAGCGCCATGCCGCGCGCGGTCCCGACCGGTTGCAACCGCCAGGCGGCCGGCAATCCACGCTCGTACATCGCGTGGCCGGTCTCGTGCAGCACGCCCATCAGGCCGCGCGTAAAATCGGTCTCGTCCCAGCGTGTCGTGATGCGCACGTCTTCGGGCACGCCGCCGCAGAACGGGTGATGGCTGGTATCGAGGCGGCCATGGGTGAAGTCGAAGCCGACCGCTTTCATCAGCCGCTCCGCGAGCGCACGTTGCGCGGCCGCCGGGAACGGTCCGCCGAGCGGCCCCGGCGCGCCGGCCTTGGCCTGCCGCGCGAGCACGCGATCGATGAAGCCTGGCAGGAAGCCGGCGAGATCGTCGAAGATCAGGCCGATTCCCGCCGCATGCGCGCCCGGCTCGTATTCGTCGAGCAACGCGTCATAGGCATCGACGTTGAAGGCGCGCGCCTTGATGCGCGCCGCCTCGATCGTGAGATCGAGCACGCGCTGCATCAGCGGCAGCAGCCCCTTGAAGTCGTTGGCCGCGCGCGCGGCGCGCCAGCGCATCTCGCTCTCCGACGTCGCGCGCGACAAGGCGGCGACCAGATCGCCGGGCAGCGCGCTCGCATGGCGCCAGGCCCGGCGCATCTCCCGCAGATTGGCGTGCCGCCACGCATCGAGCCCGGCGGCGTCCTGCTCGGCGCGATCGAGCAGATCGCCCAGTCGTGGATCGACCAGCGCCTCGTGCGACAGCAGCCTGAGTTCGGCGAGCTGCTCGCCGCGGATCGTCGATCCACCGTCGGGCATGACCGTCGCCATGTCCCATTGCAGCATGCCGGATGCCTCGCCCAGCAGAGCCAGTCGCCGGAAGCGGCGCTCGAGTTCACCATAGGCGGCCGTCATGGCTTGGACTCCTGGCGCTGCGACAAGAAGAAGATGACCGCGAGGGCGATCGCGAGGGTGAACCACGTGAAGGCGTAGCCGAGATGATTGTCCGGCAGCTGGAAGCGTGTCTGGCCGCCGATCGGCGCGCCCGGCGGCGCGCGCGGATCGAGCGACGCTTCGATGTAGAACGGTGCGAACGTCGCGACACCCAGCGCCGACGCCATCGCCGGCAGATCGTAAGCGAACCACACGTTCCGGCCGGGATCGTTGTCGGGCATGAAGCGGGTGCGCTGCTGCGACACGCGCAAGACGCCGTCCAAGCTCACCTCGCCCGCCGGCTGTGCATCGGCGCGGCGCGCCGGATCCTTGCGCGCCGGCGGCACCCAGCCGCGATTGACGAGCACGGGCAGGCCGTCACGACGCATCAGCGGCACGAGAACGCAGGTGCCCTCATTGCCGCGCTGCGAGCGGCACGGCAGATAGAGTTCGCGTGCGTGGTTGAGCGTGCCGCTCACGGTCACGCGTCGGAACTCCCAGGCCAGCGGTTCATCGAGATGCGCCGGCAGCGCGGCCGGCGCGGCGGCCAGCCGCTCGGCGCGCAAGCCGTTGATCTCCCGCTTCTCCGCCATGCGGAAGATCTGCCAGGTGCCGAGGGCAAGCAGCGTCACGACCCCGACGCCGGCGATGACGCTAGGCCAAAACCGCGGCCGGAAGTCGCGAAACGGCGAAGCCGTCACGGCGCCATGATGCGCATCATGCCGTAACCGCGCTGGCGCCCCACCAATAGATCGCGATGAACAGGAACAGCCAGACCACGTCGACGAAATGCCAGTACCAGGCCGCGGCCTCGAACCCGAAATGCGTATCCGGCGTGAAATGCCCCTTGATCGCGCGGCCCAGGCACACGGCGAGGAAGATCGTGCCGACGATGACGTGGAAGCCATGGAAGCCGGTGGCCATGAAGAAGACCGACGGATAGACGCCGTCCTTGAAGCTGAACGGTGCGTGGCTGTACTCGAAGGCCTGCAGCGTCGTGAACGCGATGCCGAGCAGGACCGTGAGCGTCAACCCCCAGATCAAGGCGCTGCGGTTGTTCTCGATCAATGCGTGATGCGCCCAGGTCACGGTGCTGCCGGAGGTCAGCAGGATCACGGTGTTGAGGAAGGGCAGGCCCCAAGCGTTGAAGGTGATCACGCCCTTGGGCGGCCACATCGCGGTTTCCGTGTGCTCCGGGTAGAGCGCGAAATGGAAGAAGGCCCAGAAGAACGCGACGAAGAACATCACCTCCGAGGCGATGAACAGGAACATGCCGTATCGCAGGCCGAGCTTGACGACCTGGGAATGCAGCCCCGGCGTATTGGCCTCCTTGACCACGTCGCGCCACCAGCCCGCCATCGTGAACAGCACGAGGCCGAAGCCGATGATGATCTTCCACGGCCCGAGCGCCTTGAGCATCGGCTCGATGCCCGTTCCGAAGATCGAGGGATGGAGATGCGCGATCAGGCCGAAAGCCAGCACCAGCACCGCGAACGACCCGACGATCGGCCAGCCGCTCGGCTCGACGAGATGATAGGGCGCCTTCATGCCGGGCTTGTGGCTGGTGCTCGCCATCGCTGGTCTCCTTGGAACGAACTCAGTTGATCTGCGCCGCGGCGGGACTCGCCGTCGCGCTCGTACGCGGCGCGGCGCCCCTCGGGACGGCGTTCTGCGCACGGAAAAATGTGTAGGACAACGTGATCGTATCGACGTCGCGCAGCTTCGGGTCGTTGACGATCGCCGGGTCGATGAAGAACGACACCGGCATCTCCATCGTTTCGCCGGCCGCCAGTTCCTGTTCGGAAAAGCAGAAGCAGGCGAGCTTGTTGAAGTAGGGCGCCGCCTTGTGCGGCGTCACGTTGAAGGTCGCCGTGCCCACCGTCGCGGTCTTGCCGAGATTGCTCGCCCGATAGAAGGCCAGCCGCTCTTCGCCCACGCGCAGCGTCACCTGCTTCTCGACGGAACGGAATCGCCACGGCAGATCGGTGCCGGCGACATCGGCGTTGAACCGCACGGTCATCACGCGCTCGCCCACCACATCGGGCGCCTTGTCCGCGCGCATCGTGGTGCCGCCGAACCCGGTGACCTGGCAGATCCAGCGGTACAGCGGCACGGCGGCGTACGACACGCCCACCATGCCGGCGACCAGGCTGGCCAAGCCGAGGGCCACACGCAGATTCAGGCGGCGCGGGGCGCTGCTCATCGCATCCCCATGCGCACGATGGTGATCACGAAAAACAACACGCAGCACGCGACGACCGTCCACGCGACCGCCAGGTTCTTGGCGCGGCGACGCCGCGCGGTTTCGGCCGCCTCCGCCATGACGGTCACGGGATCACCGCCGTCGCCCGATCGATCATGATCAGGGTGAAGACCAGGAAGAGATAGATGATCGAATAGCCGAAGAGGCGCTTCGCCGCCGCCTCGCTGGCATCACGCCACAGCGCGATCGCGCCCGCCATGAACACGAGGCCGAGCGCGAGGACGGCAAGCGCGTAGGTCACGCCGGTGACGCCGAGAAAACTCGGCGCCATCGCGAGGGGCACGAGAAGCGCGGTGTAGATCAGGATCTGGCGCCTGGTCTCGCGCGGCTGG
>JANNTF010000062.1:0-2852 GCA_031403455.1 Alphaproteobacteria bacterium
GCTCGACGGCGCCGATCTCGAGGATGGGAATTTCGTCGGACTCGCCGCCTGCAATCTGCGCGCCGACACCGTCTATGCCGCGACGGGGTTCAAACGTGGCGAGGCATGGATCGGCAAGGGTTGGTACAAGCTCGAGCCGAAGCAGTGCCGCTACCTCAACTCGGGTCGGCTGGCCGAGCGCTACTATTATTATCGAATCGAACTCGTGAATGCCGAGGTCAAGGGCGGTACGCACATGTTCTGCCTCGATCCGAAATCCGCCTTCGAGATGCCCGATGCGGAGCGCTGCCCGTCCAATGCCGAACGGCGCGGCTTCGCGCAGATCGATCTCGGCGAGGGCGACAAGCGCGTGGTTGGTTCGGTGATCGATATCCCGAAATGAGGCGCTCGAACCGCGGGCAGGCCGCTTACGGCTTGCCCCAGAGCTGTTCCAGGCGCTGATCGCGCCGGCAGCCCCAGCGATAGAACGCGTATTGGGCGGCGTTCTTCTTGTGATAATCCTGATGATACTCCTCCGCCGGATAGAAAGTGGCGAGCGGCAGGATCTGCGTCACGACAGGGCTGCCGAGCTTCTGCGCGACTTTCGCTTTCGTCTCCTCCGCGAGGCCGCGCTCCTCGTCATTCCCCACGAAGATGGCGCCGAGATAGTGGTTGCCCTTGTCGCAGAACTGGCCGGTCGCATCGAGCGGATCGACATTGCGCCAGAACACGTCGAGCAGCTGGCGATAGGTGATCTTGGTCGGATCGTAGACGACGCGGACCGCTTCCTTGTGGTTGCTGCGGCCCGCCGATACCTGCTCGTAGGTCGCGGTCTTGGCATCGCCGCCGATATAGCCCGATGTCGTCGAGACGACGCCCGCGACCTTGTCGAAATCCGATTCGGTGCACCAGAAGCACCCCGAGGCGAAGATCGCCGACGCCGTCTTCTCGGTTTGCGCCGAGGCGGCGCCGAAAAACGCCATCGCCAGCGCGATGCCCAATGCCAATCGTCTGTTCATCACATGCATCGCCATGTTCCTCAGGAAGATTTCGGCGTCGTGTCGCCCGGTGCGAATTTCAGCGCGACGCCGTTGATGCAATGGCGTTTGCCCGTCGGCTTCGGCCCGTCATCGAAGATGTGGCCGAGATGACCGCCGCAGCGCCGGCAATGCACTTCGGTCCGCGTCATGAAGAAGCTGGAATCCGTCGTCGTGCCGACCGCTTTGTCCAGCGCCTGCCAGAAACTCGGCCAGCCCGTGCCGCTGTCGAACTTGGTGGTCGAGGGATAGAGCGCCAGATCGCAGCCGGCGCAGGCGAAGATGCCGGCACGTTTCTCGCGATCCAGCGGGCTGGTGCCGGCGCGCTCGGTGCCGTGCTTGCGCAGTACCTGGAACTGCTCCGGCGTCAGGAGCCGGCGCCACTCCTCGTCCGTCCGCGTGACTTCGAAGGTCGCGCTGGCACGCGCGTGCGACTGGGCGCCGCGCCACTTCATGGCCATGAATCCTCCCGCGATGATCGTACTGGTCGAATAGAACATGCGTCTGGTCAACATCGTTGGCTCCCTACTCGATCGCCGCTCTCGAACCGAGCGGCGGCATCAGCGTTAACATGGGTGGTTGCGCGCCGCGCCTCATCTCACAAGGCCGCGAGGCCGACGGTGCCGACGCGGATTGGATGGCGTTCCCGTTCGGTCTTTGGTCACCAATTCGTGAGTTTGACGCAGGAGGAATCCGATGGGTGATATGACCCGCCGACACGCGCTCGTGATGAGCGTCGTCGCGCTCCCGGCTTGTGCCACCACCGGCTCGACCGGGGACATCGCGGCGCTGTCCGGCGCCGCAGGCGGCGTGCTGGCCGGGCTGCGTCTGCAGCGGCCGCGCCTGCTGACATCGCCGGAGGATCTCGCGACTCTCGAGGCGCGTCTGGCGGCCGACGAGGTCGGCCAGCGCTGGCGTGCCGCTCTGCTGCGCGAGGCGACGCGGCTGCTCGCGGTGCCGCCGGTGGCGTGGCGCTTCGAACCGCGCCGTCCGGTGTTGCTGCCGACATCGCGCGAGGTCCTCAAGCGGATCGAGACGCTGGGCGTGGCGTGGCTGCTGACGCGCGACCAGCGTTTCGTCGACCGCGTCGCCGCGGAGCTGCGACAGGTCTGCAGCTTCGAGTCCTGGAACCCATCGCATTTCCTCGACGTCGCGGAGATGGCGATGGCCGTGGCGCTTGCGCATGATTGGTGTCACGACGCGCTGAACGAAGCCGATCGTCGCCTTGCGCGCGGCGCCCTCGTCGACAAGGCGCTCAAGCCCGGGGTCGATCAGTTCCGACGCCGCGCGTTCTGGACCAGGGCGACCCATAATTGGGCCCTGGTCTGCGCCGGTGGCCTCGTCGCCGCGGCAATCTCGATCGCCGAGCACGAATCCGATCTCGCCGCGTCGATCATCGAGTCCGCGGTCGCCACCGCCCGGCCCGCGCTCGCGAGCTACGGACCCGATGGCGGCTGGGACGAGGGGCCGAGCTATTGGGATTACGCAACTCAATACGCGGTCTTTCTGATCGCCGCCCTGGAGAATGGGCTGGGCCATGATTTCGGACTCGCGGATACGCCGGGCTTCGCCGAGTCCGGGATGTTCCGGATGCACATGGAGGGCCCGACCGGCAAACTCTTCAACTTCGCCGATGGCGGCGAGACCGTGCGGCCGACGCCGGCGCTGATGTGGCTCGCCCGGCGCTTCGACCGACCGCTCTACGCCGGGATCGCCGGCCGCGAAGCGAGCGCGTCGGGTACCGGCGTGTTGTGGTTCCATCCCCGCCGCCAAGCGCCGGAGACGATCGGCGCGCCGCTGCGCGCGCGGTTCCGTCATGTCGAGGCGGCGAGCCTG
>JANNTF010000063.1:0-5085 GCA_031403455.1 Alphaproteobacteria bacterium
CTCGCGCGGCAGCACCTTGAGCACCTTGCCGGTCTTTCCTTTGTCGCGTCCGGTGATCACCACGACGTTGTCGTCCCTTCGGATCTTAAACATCACACCATCCAGACTCAGAGAACTTCCGGCGCGAGGCTGATGATCTTCATGTAGCCCCTCGACCGCAATTCACGTGTAACGGGCCCAAAGATGCGCGTGCCAATGGGCTCGCCGTCCTTGTCGATCAGCACGGCGGCGTTGCGATCGAAGCGGATCGCAGTGCCGTCGGCGCGACGCAGCTCCTTGGCCGTCCGGACGATGACCGCCTTGTGAACGTCGCCCTTCTTCACCTTGCCGCGCGGAATCGCCTCCTTGATGGAGACGACGATGATGTCGCCGATGGCCGCCGTCTTGCGCTTCGACCCGCCCAGCACCTTGATGCACTGCACACGGCGCGCGCCGGAATTGTCGGCGACCTCTAGATTGCTTCGCACCTGGATCATGAAACGATGCTCCGCTCAAGCTTGCTGCGCGTCGTCCGCCACGACTTCCCAGCACTTACGCTTGGAGATCGGACGGCATTCGCGGATCTTGACGTTTTGACCCGTCTTGACTTGGTTCGACTCATCATGCGCGAGATATTTTTTCGTACGCAGAATGAACTTCTTGTAGACGGGGTGCATGAAGCGCCGTTCGACAAGAACCGTAACGGTCTTATCGTTCACGTCGCTGGTCACGACACCCTGGAGCACACGGCGAGGCATCTGGATTCCCTCCGGCTTCAGGCCGATTTACGCTGACGCTCGGTCAGCGTGGTCATGATCTTTGCGATGTCGCGCCGCACGATGCGGATACGCGCCACATTCTCGAGCTGTCCACTCGCACGCTGGAAGCGCAGATTGAATTGCTCCTTGCGCAAATTTACCAGCTCTTCCTTGAGCTGATCGACGGTCTTGCCGCGGATGTCGGCGATCTTCATCGCACTCACTCCTCACCGAGCCGAGAAACAAGCTTGGTCTTGACCGACAATTTCGCGCCGGCGAGAACGAACGCCTCCTCGGCAATCGCCCGGGAGACGCCATCGATCTCGAACAGGATGCGGCCGGGCTTGATACGGCAGACCCAATACTCGGGCGTTCCTTTGCCAGAACCCATGCGCACTTCGGCGGGCTTGCGTGAAACCGGCACGTCAGGAAACACGCGGATCCACACGCGACCGACGCGCTTCAGATGACGCGTGATCGTACGCCGCGCCGACTCGATCTCCCGTGCCGTGATTCTGTTCGGCTCGATCGCCTTCAAGCCGAAAGCGCCGAAATTCAGCTGCGTGCCGCCCTTGGCGTTGCCATGGATACGGCCCTTGAACTGCTTACGGAACTTGGTGCGTTTGGGTTGGAGCATCGTCGTCGTTCCTTGAAACTCTTAGAAAAGCGCGTGGAAATTCAGCGCGTGGGCTGCTGCTCTTGGGCGCGCTTGTCGACGGCCATCGGGTCGTGCGTCAGGATTTCACCCTTGAAGACCCAGACCTTGACGCCGCAGGTGCCATAGGTCGTTTTCGCTGTCGCGACGCCGAAATCAATGTCGGCGCGCAGCGTGTGGAGCGGCACGCGCCCCTCCCGATACCACTCCAAGCGCGCGATCTCGGCGCCGCCGAGCCGACCGGAACAATTGATACGGATGCCGAGAGCGCCCAGGCGCATCGCGGACTGCACGGCGCGCTTCATCGCACGACGAAACGCGATACGGCGTTCAAGCTGGTCTGCAATATTCTGGGCGATAAGCCGCGCATCGATCTCCGGCTTGCGGATCTCTATGATGTTGAGAGCGACGTCCTTGCTCCCCGTCATCTTTGCCAGATCGCTGCGCAGTTTTTCGATGTCGGCGCCCTTCTTGCCGATAACGACGCCGGGACGCGCCGTATGCAGCGTAATACGCGCCTTCTTCGCCGGCCGCTCAATTACGATCCGAGAAATGCCGGCCTGAGCGAGTCGCTGCGTCAGATACTTCTTCAGGGCGAGATCGTCGTGCAACAGCTTGGCGTAGTCGCGCTCAGCGTACCAACGCGAATCCCAGGTCCGATTGATCCCGAGCCGAAGACCGATCGGATTGACTTTCTGACCCATCAGGCAGTCCCCTTCGCGGATTCTTCGACCGTCTCGCGAACTACGACGGTGAGATGGCTGAACAACTTCACGATCTGCGCCGACCGACCGCGACCGCGAGCATGCAGCCGGCGCATCGCCAGAGACTTGCCGACATGCGCCTCAGCGACGATCAAACGGTCGACATCGAGTTGGTGATTGTTCTCCGCATTGGCGATCGCGGATTGCAGAACCTTCTTGACGGTCTGGGCGATACGTCGCTTCGAGAACGCCAGCTCGGCGAGCGCGACGGAAGCCTTCTTGCCGCGGATCAACTCGGCCACGAGGTTGAGCTTGCGCGGTGATACTCGAATAGAGCGCGCGATGGCGCGAACCTCATTATCCGGCAGCGAGCGCGGGCGTGCTGACTTACCCATGGCTCAAGCCGCCTTTCGGGGCGCGGCGGCCTTGGCCGTCTTGTCACCGCCGGTGGTGGCCGTATGGCCGTGGAAAACGCGAGTCGGCGAGAACTCTCCGAATTTGTGACCGATCATGTTCTCAGTGACCAGCACGGGGAAAAATTTATGGCCGTTATAGACGCCAAAGGTCAGCCCGATGAATTGCGGGATGATCGTCGATCGACGCGACCAGATCTTAATGATCTCGTTACGTCCAGACGCCCGCGACTTCTCGGCCTTCTTCAAAAGGTAGCCGTCGACGAACGGACCTTTCCATACGGAGCGACCCATTGTGGTCCCCTTACTTCGCTTTACGGCCGCGGACGATCATGTGATCTGTCCGCTTGTTCTTACGTGTCTTGTATCCCTTGGTCGGCGTTCCCCACGGACTGACGGGATGGCGACCACCCTTGGTCCGCCCCTCGCCACCACCATGCGGATGGTCGACCGGGTTCATCGCAGTGCCACGCACGGTCGGGCGAACGCCCTTCCAGCGATTACGCCCCGCTTTGCCGAGCACCTGGTTCTGATGATCCGGATTGGACACGGCACCAATGGTAGCGAGGCAATCAGCCATCACGCGCCTAGTCTCGCCCGACGCAAGACGCAGCAATCCGAAACCCTGATCCTTGCCGACTAGCTGAACATAAGTTCCAGCCGAGCGCGCGAGTTGGCCACCTTTACCGGGCTTGAGCTCGACATTGTGAATGATCGTTCCGACCGGGATGTTTCGAATCGGCAGAGCGTTGCCCGGCTTGATATCGGCCCGCTCACCAGCGATGACCTTGTCGCCCATCGCGAGGCGCTGTGGGGCCAGGATGTAACCGTGTTCGCCGTCCGTATATTTCACCAGAGCAAGCCACGCGGTGCGGTTGGGATCGTACTCCAGACGCTCCACATTTCCAACCACGTCGAACTTGCGGCGCTTGAAATCGACCATACGGAACAGCTTCTTGTGGCCACCGCCCTTGTGGCGCGTGGTGATGTGACCATGCGCGTTGCGCCCGCCCGTTGAAGACTGTCCGGCGACCAATTTCTTGAAGGGACCGCCCTTCCAAAGATCCCGGCGATCGACCAACACCAACTGGCGCGTGCTCGGTGTGACCGGCTTGAATGTCTTGAGTGCCATGTCTCAATCGCCTCCCGTCAGATCGCCGTCGTGACGTCGATGGTCGACCCATCGGCGAGACTTACGATGGCCTTCTTCCAATCCGGTCGGCGACCGAGAATGCCGCGGAACCGCTTGACCTTGCCCATCACGTTTATGGTGTTCACGGCCTTGACCTTGACATTGAACAGGGTCTCGACAGCTGCCTTGATCTCTGGCTTCGATGCCGTCGTCGCGACGCGAAACGAGACTTGATTGAACTGCGAACCCATCGTCGCTTTTTCGGTAATAAGTGGTGCGAGAAGCACGCCGTAGAGCTTCTCTTTGGACAGAACCAACTTCTTCTTGGCGCTCATTTGAGACGAGCCTCCAGCTTCTCTACCGCTGCACGAGTCAGCACGAGCATGTCGCGACGCAGGATGTCGTAGACGTTCGCCCCCTGCTGCGGCAGCACATCGATTCCAGGCAAATTGCGTGCGGCCTTGGCGAAATTCTCGTCGACCGCTTCGCCGTCGATGATCAACGCCGAGGCCAACCCGAGAGCCTTAAATCGTGCCGCCACGCTCTTGGTCTTGCCGTTCTCAAGACCGGCCAGATCGAGGACGAAGAGCTTGCCCTCCGCAAACTTGCTCGAGAGTGCGGTCTTGAGCGCTAGCTTGCGCACTTTCTTGGGCAGATCGAACGCATGACTGCGCGGCGTCGGGCCGAAAATCACCGCACCCTTGCGCCATTGCGGGCTACGCGTCGATCCGTGGCGCGATGTGCCGCCGCCCTTCTGTGGGCGCGGCTTGCGCCCACCGCCGGAGATCTCGCCGATCTCCTTGGTGTCGTGCGTGCCTTGCTGGCGCTTGGCCAGCTGCCAGCGAACCATGCGCGCGAGAATGTCCGCCCGCGCCGGCAAGCCGAAGATCGCCTCGGCGAGATCGATCTCACCGGCAGCTTTATTGTCGATAGTCTTGACCGCGACTTTCATCGTCGTTCCCCGGTTCAGGCCGCGGCCTGTTTGAGACCCGCAGGCAGCGGAGCCTCCTTGGGCCGTTTACGCTTGACGGCATCGGTAATCTCGACCCATCCGCCTTCGGGCCCCGGAACGGCGCCCGCAACCATAATCAGTCCCTTGTCGGCGTCTGTCGCGACGACCTTGAGGTTCTGCGTAGTCACGCGGTCGACGCCCCAATGGCCCGCCATCTTCTTATTCTTGAACGTACGTCCGGGATCCTGGCGTCCACCCGTCGAGCCGTGCGAGCGGTGGCTCACGGATACGCCGTGCGTCGCTTCGAGACCCGCGAAGTTCCAGCGCCGCATCGCACCGGCAAAACCCTTGCCGATGCTCGTGCCTGCCACGTCGACGAACTGACCAGCCACATAATGATCGACCGACAATTCAGCGCCGACTTGCAAGACGGCGTCGTCGCTGACGCGGAACTCGATGAGTTCCTTTTTTGGCTCGACCTTCGCCTTGGCG
>JANNTF010000064.1:0-1596 GCA_031403455.1 Alphaproteobacteria bacterium
CTTCATGGGGGCGCCGCCGATGAACACCCTGCCGGCGCGGCTCGAGGCGGCGGAAGGCGGCGTACGCGCCGTGGTGGGGCGCGGCGAGGCGGCGGTCGCGCTGAAGCTGCCCTCGGCGCTCGCCATCCATGCCGGGCGCGAAATCGTGCTGGGGCTGCGGCCGGAATGCATCGCGGAACAGGATCGCCGCTTCGGCGAGGACAGCGAGCGGCTGACGCTGGAGCTGCCGGTTGAAATGACCGAGCCGACCGGCGCCGAGACGATCGTGCTGCTGCGCCTCGGTGGCGAGCGCGCACTCGGCCGCGTCTCGCCCGATGTGAAGCTGCAGCCCGGCGGACGCGGCCGCTTCGCGCTCGACATGCGCCGCGCCTGTCTGTTCGATCCGGGCACCGGAGCGCTGATCGCGTGAGTGCGACCTATCCAAGCCTGTCGGGCCGCACCGCGATCATCACCGGCGGCGCGTCGGGCATCGGGGCGGCGATCGTGCGCGGCTTCGTCCGCGAAGGCGCGAAGGTCGCGTTCCTCGACATCCAGGAGGAAGCCGGCCAGGCGATGGTGGCGGAGACCGGCGCGCTGTTCCTGCGCTGCGACCTGCTCGACCTCGATGCGTTGCGCGCGACGCTCACCAGCGCGCAGTCACGGCTGGGCCCCGCGCGCGTGCTGGTCAACAACGCGGCGAACGACCAGCGCCAAGCCTTCGAGGAGGTCACGCCCGCGGCTTTCGAGCGGATGATGGGCGTGAATTTCCGTCACGTCTTCTTCGCCTGTCAGGCGGTGCTGCCGGCGATGCGCGAGGCCGGCGGCGGCGCGATCGTCAACATGTCCTCCGGCGTCTGGATGGGCGGCGGCAACGACATGGCGGCCTATAGCGCGGCCAAGGCCGCCATCGTCGGCCTGACCAATTCGCTCGCGCGCGACTACGGCAAGCATCGCATCCGGGTGAACGCGGTCGCGCCCGGCATGATCACGACAGAGCGGCAGCGGCGGCTCTGGTATCCGGACGAGAGCACGATCGCCGCCGGCCTCGCCCGGCAATGCACGCCCGACCCGGTGACCGAGGCGGATGTGGCGGAGACCGTGCTGTTCCTCTCCTCCGACGCCGCGCGCGGCATCACCAAACAGCTCATCCCGGTGAATGGCGGCCTGCGCTGACGCGGCGCCGCGAGCGCGCCGTGACACGCGCCAAAAATCGACACTGGACAAAACTGGATGAGGAATTCCTTGTCTGGATCGGATTGCGCGCGCCAGCCTTTGCTCGTCGTCCCTCCTCGACTCGAGCTACGGCATGCACACATCTATCTCCCGCGCGAATTGCCTGCCTGTGCTCGTCGTCCCTCCTCTATTGTGGTGGGACAGGCGATCTCGCGAAGGCGAGATCGCCGGGGTGGTGAGTCCACGGCGTTACGTCACAAGCATCATTTGCGCCACGCCACCACGCGCCCAGAGGCACTGCTGCGAGGTGTGCTGCGCGATCCGTGTGACGCGCTTCGCAAACGACGAGGTGGAAATGAACGCGTTGGCGTCGTGGCAGATGTCGAGGTGGCGCCGGATCACTGACTCACCACCCCGCGCGCTTCGCGCGCTGCCCCTCCTCGA
>JANNTF010000065.1:0-3628 GCA_031403455.1 Alphaproteobacteria bacterium
CGGAGCGCCACAAGGGCGAACTCGTTCTTGCGGTGATCGGCCCGGAAACCAATGTCGCCGCGGCGCTGCGTCGCGAACCCAAGCTCGCGACCTGGCTCAAGGCGATCACGATCATGGGCGGCTCGACCACGATCGGCAACATCACGCCCGCGGCGGAGTTCAACATCTATGCCGATGCCGAGGCCGCCGCGGTCGTGTTCGCGAGCGGCGTGCCGATCTGGATGGTCGGCTACAACGTCACGCGCCAGACCGGCTTCGGCCAGAGCGACATCGATCGCATGCGCAAAGGCGCCGGCCGCACGGCCAAGACCATCGCCGATCTGATGCAGTTCTATCTCGACGGCCAGCGCCGCGTGTTCGGGCTGGAGATCGCACCGATGCATGACGTTTGCGCGATCTTTCCCTTCGTCGCGCCCGAGCTGATCACCTATGTCGAGACGTCGGTCAATGTCGAGCTGACCGGCACGCATACGCGCGGCATGACGGTCTGCGATCTGCGCGGCAAGCGCGCCACCGGCACGGGCGCCATCCGCGACGCGGCGCGCCCCAACGCCAAGGTCGCCGTCGCCTCCAACGCACGCGCCCTGATCGACCAGGTCGTCGAGGCGATCATCGCCTATCCCTGAACCGGCGATCGGTTCAGCGCTTCAACATCCAGTCATGCGCCGGGTCGTTGTAGAATTTCCAGATGCGCTTCGGGCCCGCCATCACGTTCAGGTAATAGAGATCGTAGCCATGCGGCGCGGCCACGGGGTGATAGCCGCGCGGCACGAGCACGACGTCGCGATCGCCCACCGCCATCGTCTCGTCGATCGAGCGATCATCCGTGTAGACGCGCTGGAACGCGAAGCCGCCGGGCTTCGACAGGCGATGGTAGTAGGTCTCTTCGAGATAGGATTCTTCGGGCAGACGGTCGCTGTCATGCTTGTGCGGCGGATAGGACGACCAGTTGCCGCCCGGCGTGATCACTTCGACGACGAGGAGACTCTCCGCCGCCTCGGTCTCCGGAAGGATGTTGCGCACGTGCCGTGTGTTGGTGCCCGTGCCGCGAATCTCCTGGCTCATCTCCGCCGCGGAGATCAGCCGCGGCGGCAACTTGCCCGTGCCCGGCGCCGAGCAGATCGCGAGCTCCACCGGCCCCTCCGCGACGACGCGAAACGAACTCTGCGCCGGGACATAGACGGCGGCGGGCGCGCCCTCGAACGGCGTCGCGCGGCCGCCGAGCGTGCCGAACGACGTGGTCCCGGCGCTGATCGTCGCGCGGCCGCGCACGAGCACGAGACAGATCTCGCGATCGGCGGTGGCTTGCTCGACGCTCTCACCGGCCGCCAGATCACGCACCTCGAAGCCGACATAGCGCCAGCCCGCGCTTGCCGGCGTGATGTCCTGGACGGCGCCGCCTTGCGTACGCGGCTTCACGAGCAGCTTGGCCATGGGTCCTCGCCTCAGATAACGGTGCAAGCCTCGTCGAAGCTCAGCCGCGGGCTGCGCGCGAAGATCTTCGCGGGATCGCCGTAGCCGAGGCTGCAGAGGAAATTCGATTTCGTCTTGCCGTCGGGAAAGAACTCGGCGTCGAGCTTGGCGTTGTCGTAACCCGACATCGGTCCGCAATCGAGGCCGATGGCGCGCGCCGCGAGCATGAAATACGCGCCTTGCAGCGCGGAGTTCCGGAACGCCGTGGTCTCGATATGCGCGGGCTTGCCCACGAACCAGCCGCGCGCGGTCAGATTATGCGGGAACAGCCGGGGCAGTTCCTCGTAGAAGGTCAAGCTGTAGCCGAGGATCGCGGTCGCCGGCGCCGCCATCACCTTGTCGAGATTGCCGGCGCTGAGCGCGGGCGCGATTCGCTGCTTGGCCGCCGGAGTCGTGACGAAGACGATCCGTAGCGGCGAACAATTCGCCGAGGTCGGCCCCATCTTCATCAGATCGTAGAGTTCGCGCAGCTGCGCGCCGCTCACCGGCTTGGCCTGCCAGCCATTCTGCGTGCGCGCCTTGCGAAACAGCAGGTCGCGGCCGGCTTCGTCGAGATGAGTCATTTTGGTCTCCTGGGAAATTCGCTGATCAAACCCGTTCGAGCAGCATCGCGATGCCCTGCCCGACTCCGATGCACATCGTCGCGATCGCATGGCGCGCCTGGCGGTGATCCAGTTCCGCCGTCGCCGTCATCGCCAGCCGCGCGCCGCTCATGCCGAGGGGATGGCCGAGCGCGATGGCGCCGCCATTGGGATTCACATGATCGGAATCGTCCGGCAGGCCGAGCTGGCGAAGCACGGCGAGGCCCTGCGCCGCGAAGGCCTCGTTGTGTTCGATGATGTCGTTCGCCGCAAGATCGAGCTTGGTGCGCGCGTGGAGCTTCACGACCGCGGGCGCCGGTCCGATCCCCATGATGCGCGGCGCGATGCCGGCGAAGGCGGTCGCCACGATGCGCGCGCGCGGCACCAATCCGTGGCGGCGCGCCGCGGCTTCCGATGCGACCAGCAACGCGCACGCGCCGTCATTGACGCCCGACGCATTGCCGGCCGTCACGCTGCCGCCGACGCGAAACGGCGTGCCCAGCTTCGCGAGCGCCTCGAGCGAGGTCTCGCGCGGGTGCTCGTCGCGATCGACCACGATTGCATCGCCCTTGCGCTGCGCAATGCTGACCGGCGTGATCTCGGTCGCGAGCCGCCCGCTCTTCTGCGCCGCGATGGCGCGCGCCTGGCTGCGCAGCGCGAAGCGATCCTGATCCGCGCGCGCGATGCCGAACTCGACCGCGACATTCTCCGCCGTCTCCGGCATCGACTCGATGCCGTAGCGTTCCTTCATCAGGCGATTGACGAAGCGCCAGCCGATCGTGGTGTCGAAGATCTCCGCGTTGCGCGAGAACGCGGTATCCGCCTTGCCAATCACGAAGGGCGCGCGGCTCATGCTCTCGACGCCGCCGGCAATGCAGAACTCGGCCTCGCCCGCCTTCACCGCGCGCGCCGCGATCGATACGGCGTCGAGGCCAGAACCGCAGAGGCGATTGATCGTCGAGCCCGTCACCGCCTCCGGCAAACCTGCGAGCAGCAGCGCCATGCGCGCGACGTTGCGATTGTCCTCGCCGGCCTGATTGGCGCAGCCGAGCACGACGTCGTCGATCGCCGCCCAGTCGACCCCGGGATTGCGCGCGACCAGCGCCTTGATCGGGATGGCGGCGAGATCGTCGGGACGAACCGCCGACAGCGCACCGGCGTAGCGCCCGATCGGGGTTCGGATCGCGTCGCAGATGAAGGCGTCTGGCATGGTCATGCGCTCATAATTGGAAGCGGTGAAGATTGGTGCGGTGCTTCTCGATGTAGCCCCAATCATAGGTCACGCCCAGGCCAGGCCCGGTCGGCACGCTCACGCAGCCGTCCTTGCCCACCGCTTCGAGCGCGTCGGAGTAGCCGCAGGCATAGATCGGCGGCATGGCGTTGGGACAATCCGGGCCGACCAGTGCGACTTCGTAGTAGTTCGTGTTGCGCATCGCGTTCATGCAGTGGCGATGCGCGGGGCCGCTGGCATGCACCTCGCAGTCGAGGCCCAGCGCCTCGGCCAAATGCGCGATCTTCATGCATCCCGTGATGCCCATGTCGTATTCGGGATCGGCGCGCACGAAGTCGGTGCC
>JANNTF010000066.1:0-13099 GCA_031403455.1 Alphaproteobacteria bacterium
CGACGCGTGAGCGCCTCGGTCAGGGGATCGCGACTCGATTGCGCAATGATGATCATCAGGAACTGGAGCTGGCTCACCGCCGCGATGGCCGCGATGCTGCCGATGACAATCAGCAGCCAAAGGACGCCCAGCGGGAATGCATCATCGAACGCATTGTCGACGACGCCGATGATGGCTCCCACGGCGAGCCAGGGCATGGCGAGGCCGGCGCATTCCGCGATCGTCAGGGGGAAAATCGCCATGCCTGCGAGCATGACGAATGGAAGATAGACATACACGGCCGTGACGGCGACGGCGTGATGGTGGCTCTCCCATCGCCAGAGGATAGTCAATGAGGCGAGATAGAAGACGAGGAGGACGAGGTAGAGGAGGGGCACGGTACGGCGCGTGACGCCGGCCCCCATGTGCTGCGACGAGAGCGCGGCGAGAGCGGCGCTGGAGCAGAGTCTTGCCATCGCCAGCGCCCATGCGGCCGATGGATCGAACAGCACGAAATCGAAGGGAATCCACAACAGCGTCAGTGCCGCAAGAATGGCTGCGGTTGCCTGCGCCCGGGCGGAGACGACATCCGCATGCGCCGCTCGCGTCACGGGGTCGCGAGGGCCGGAGATGCCCAACTCCCGCCAAGTCACCGCCGCGCCGGCAGTGGGCGGGAAACTGCGTCGGGCAAGTCGGAAAGGCGCGGGCATCTCATGATCCATATCTTCGCTCGGCGCTGGTGCCGAGCCGTCGATTCGAGAGGCTAGCCGATCATCGTTAACGGAATCTGGCGGGGGCCGTCCCGACGCGACTCCGGACTCCCGTCAATCGATCGGAAACCTTGGACGCATCGGACCTGGTTGACACCCGCACGGTTCGCGATATATCGATACTGAACGTTCATTATTGTTCAGAGATGCCCAAACTTTCCGACGCCCAGCAGCAATTGCGCCGCACGCGACTCCTCGATGCCGCGGAGCGTTGCTTCGCCCGCTCCGGCTTCCATGCGACGACGATGCAGGAGATCGCGCGCGCCGCGCATGTCAGCGCCGGCGCCGCCTATGTCTATTTCGACTCGAAGGAGCAGCTGATCGCGGGCATCGCCGAGCGCGACCGTCAGCGCATCGCGACCGATTTCAAGGCGATCGAGGAGGCGCCGGATTTCCTCGCCGCCCTCGAGCATTGCGTGCGCTACTACCTGATCGAGCAGCCCGATCACAAGCGCGCGCTGCTCGTGGAGATGAGCGCCGAATCGACGCGCAACAAGGCCGTCGCGCGCAGCTTCCGCAGCGTCGATCTGCTGGTGCAGGACGTGTTCACGCGCGCGCTGAAACGCCAGATCGCGGCTGGCCGCCTGGCGCCCGTCCACACGCTCGATCGCCTGGTGCCGATGCTGATGATCATCGGGGACGGCATGTTCCAGCGCCGTGCGACAGATCCGAGTTTCGACGCGGAGCGCATGCTGCCGGCGATCATGAAGATGATCGCCGGCATGCTCGGCACGAGCTACACGACCCGCTCGGGATCGGCCACGCGTCGCAAGCGGAGCCGCGCATGACGGGCCGGTTCAAGACGCTCGTCTGGCTCGGCGCGGGGCTCTGCATCGCCGGCACGGGCGCGTATCTCGTGATGACGCAAGGCGCGCGCGAGCCGAAGCCGGCCACCGCGGCGATCGCGGCGCCGGCGCCGACGATCTCCGTCATCGCGGCCCGCGCCCAGGAGATCGTCGACACCATCCTGATCAACGGCAACCTGGTGGCGCGCGAGGAGATCATGGTCGGTCCCGAGCTCGACGGCTTGCGCATCACGGAGATCGTCGCCGACGAGGGCGATCGCGTCGCGCGTGGCCAGGTGCTGGCGCGGCTGACGCGCGAGATGCTCGACGTCCAGCTCACACAGAACGACGCCATGCTGGCCCGCGCCGCCGCCGCCATCGCCCAGGCCCGCAGCCAGATCACACAGGCCGATGCCGCGAGCATCGAAGCGAGCGCCAGCCTCGATCGCAGCCGCGCCCTCGCCCGCAGCGGCATCGCATCGCAGGAGATCCTCGACCAGCGGATCTCGGCTTCGCGCAGTGCGGTGGCCAGGCTCGCCGCCACTCGCGATGGTCTGGTCTTCGCCGAGGCCGAGGAGCGTCAGGTTCGGGCGCAGCGCGCCGAGCTGGAACTGCGCCTCGCGCGTACGGAGATCAAATCCCCCGTCGACGGCGTGATCAGCCGCCGTATCGGCCGGATCGGCGGCCTCACCGCGATGAACGCGGATGCGCTGTTTCGGATCGTGGCGAAAGGCGAGATCGAACTCGAAGGCGAAGTTCCGGAAAGCCGGCTCGGCGCGTTGAAGTCGGGACAAAGCGTGCGGGTCGAGATTGCAGCGACGGCGCCGGTCGAGGGATTCGTGCGGCTCGTGCCCGCGGAGATCGATCGCACGACGCGGCTGGCGCGCGTGCGCGTCGCCCTGCCGGATGGCGCCGGCCTGCGCGTTGGCCAATTCGCACGCGGGCTGGTGGAGATCGATCGACGCACCGCGATCACCCTGCCGCTCTCGGCCGTGGTGTTCGATCAGGAGACGACGAGCGTGCAGATCGTGCGCGCCGGCAAGGTCGAGGCGCGGCGCGTGACGCTCGGCATCAACGCGGGCGGGCGGGTCGAGATCCGCGATGGCGTCGCGACTGGCGATCAGATCGTCCTGCGCGCCGGCGCCTTCCTGCGCGACGGCGATGCCGTGAGCCCCGTCCTCACCGAGGATGCGCGAGGCCGGCCGTGAGGCTGAACACGTCGGCATGGGCGATCCGGCAGCCGATCTCGTCGATCGTCCTGTTCCTCGTGCTCACGATTCTCGGGATCGTGAGTTTTCGCGCCTTGCCGATCACGCTGTTCCCGAATGTCGACATCCCCATCATCACGATCGCCATCACCCAATCCGGGGCGGCGCCGGTGGAACTCGAGAAGCAGGTCACCAAGCGGATCGAAGACACGATCGCGGGAATCACCGGCGTGAAGCACGTGATCTCACAGGTCACCGACGGGCAATCCGTCACGACGATCGAGTTCCGCCTGGAGACCAATGCCGATCGTGCGGTGAACGACGTCAAGGACGCGATCGCCAAGGTGCGCGCCGACCTGCCGCGCACGATCGACGAGCCGATCGTCGGGCGGGTGGACATCGCCGGGCTGCCGATCCTCACCTACGCGGCGTACGCGCCGACCAAGACGATCGAGGAATTGTCCTGGTTCGTCGACGACACGGTGATCCGGCGCGTTCAGGGGTTGCGCGGCGTCGGCACGGTGGAGCGCATCGGCGGCGCCGATCGCGAGATTCGTGTCGGCCTCGATCCCGCACGCCTGGCGTCGCTGGGCATCACGGCCGCGGACGTGAACCGGCAATTGAAAGCCACGAGCGTCGATCTCGCCGGCGGGCGCGTGGAACTCGGCGGCCAGGAGCAGTCGATCCGCACGCTGGCGGCGGCCAAGACACTCGCGGATCTCGCGGAGACCAAGATCGTCATCTCGGGCGGGCGCAAGCTCAGGCTCGACGATGTCGCGGACATCCAGGATACGATCGTCGAGCCCCGCATCTTCGCGCGCCTCGATGGCCGACCGGTCGTCGCGTTCAGCATCAGCCGGGCGCGCGGCGCGAGCGATGCGCGGGTCGCCGAAGCCGTGGACGCGGAGCTCGCCCGTCTGCGCGAGTCGCAGCCCGGCGTGCGGTTCGCGCTGATCGACGGCACGGTCGCCTACACCATCGGCAATTATCATGCTGCCATGTTCGCCCTGATCGAGGGCGCCGCTCTCGCGGTGCTTGTGGTCTTCGTCTTTCTGCGCGATCTGCGCGCCACGCTCGTGACCGCCATCGCGCTGCCGCTGTCCATCCTGCCCGCGTTCTGGGCGATGGACGCGCTGGGATTCTCGCTCAACCTCGTCAGTCTGCTGGCGATCACGCTGGTCACGGGCATCCTGGTCGATGACGCGATCGTCGAGGTCGAGAACATCGTCCGGCACATCAGGATGGGCAAGTCGGCGTATCGCGCGGCGCTCGAGGCCGCGGATGAGATCGGCCTCGCGGTGATCGCCATCACCCTGACCATCGTCGCCGTGTTCGCGCCCGTGAGCTTCATGGGCGGGATCGCGGGACAGTATTTCCGTCAATTCGGATTGACCGTCGCCGCGGCGGTGCTGATTTCGCTGCTGGTCGCGCGCCTGATGACGCCGATTCTCGCGGCGTATTTCATGCGTAGCACGGGGCACGAAGCGGCCAAGGAGGGGGCGTTGCTGCGCGGCTATACGCGGCTGGTGGCATGGTCCGTCCGCCATCGGATCGTCACCGTGCTCGTCGGGCTGGGCGTCTTCGCCGCCTCCATCGCCAGCACGCAGCTGCTGCCGTCCGGATTCATTCCGCCGGAAGACAAGGCGCGCAGCATCTTCGCCATCGAGTTGCCGCCGGGCACGCGCCTCGCCGATACCCAGGCGACCAGCGACGACATCACGACGCAGCTCAAGGCGCTGCCGGAAGTCGACTCCGTCTTCGTCGATGGCGGCCGCGTGCTCGGCTCCGGCCGCGAAGTGCGCAAGGCCTCGATCATCATCAATTTCGTTCCGAAGGCGAAGCGCGCACGCTCCCAAGCGCAGCTCGAGACGGTGGTCGGCGACATTCTCGCGCGGGTCCCGGACATCCGGTACTGGGTCCTCAAAGACAATGGGCAGCGCGCGCTGTCCCTGATCGTCGCAGGTGAGGATCCCGACGCCGTGCTGAAGGCCGCGCGCCTGCTGCAAGCCGACATGCAACGCCTGCCGCTGCTGGCCAATGTCACATCGACGATGCCGCTCGATCGCCCGGAGCTGCGCGTGACGCCCAAGGCGGACATCAGCGCCGAGCTCGGCGTGGCGACCGACATGATCTCCGAGACGGTGCGCATCGCGACGATCGGCGATGTCGGCGCCAATCTCGCGAAATTCGACGTCGGCGATCGCCTGGTCCCGATCCGCGTCCAGCTCGACGAGCGCGCGCGCGGCGACATGCGGCTCATCGAAACGCTCAAGCTCTCGGCGCGCGACGGCACGGCGATCCCCCTCGCCACGGTCGCCGACCTCGCCTTTGCGCGCGGCCCGACGAACATCGATCGCTATGACCGCGTACGCCGCATCGCGCTGGAGGCCGATCTGCGCGGAACGGACGCGCTGGGCGCCGCGCTCGACTCGATCTACGCGACGCCGGCCGCGCGCGCCCTGCCGGCGGGCGTTCGGCTCCAGCAATTCGGCGATGCCGAGGTGATGACCGAAGTCTTCGCCGGCTTCGCGCTGGCGATGGGCGCGGGTCTGATGATGGTCTATGGCGTGATGGTGCTGCTGTTCCGAGGCTTCCTGCAGCCGATCACGATTCTCTTCTCGCTCCCGCTCTCGATCGGCGGCGCGATCATCGCGCTCCTGATCACCGGAGATTCGATCAGCATGCCCGTCGTCATCGGCATTCTCATGCTGATGGGCGTCGTCACGAAGAACGCGATCATGCTCGTCGATTTCGCGGTCGAGGCGATCGCGCGCGGACAATCGCGCCTCGACGCCATCGTCGATGCGGGGCGCAAGCGCGCACGGCCGATCGTGATGACGACCATCGCCATGGTGGCCGGCATGCTGCCGAGCGCCTTCGCTTTCGGCGATGGCGGCGAGTTCCGCGCACCGATGGCGATCGCGGTGATCGGCGGCCTGATCGTATCGACGATGCTCTCGCTCCTCTTCGTACCGGCGGTGTTCTGCCTGATCGACGATCTCGACCGCCTGCTGCGACGTCTGCTCGGCCGGTTCGTCGGCGCCGCGGATGAAGGCCGCGCGCCGGCCGACGCCGCGGATTGAACCGGCGCGGCGCAGCCTCTACGGTCGCGTCGACGAAATTCTCCCGGAGACGCGGTCATGGCCAAGCAGTTCCACGGCATCTACCCCATCCTCTATGCCTTCTTCGATCGCGAAGGGCGGCTCGATCGCGGCGCGATGCGCGCGCAGGTGGAGGCTTGCGTCAAGCACGGCGCCCATGGCCTCGCCGTGCTCGGGCTCGCGACGGAGACCTACAAACTGCAGACACCGGAGCGGCGCCAGGTTCTCGATTGGGCGGCCGAGGATCTGAAGGGCCGATTGCCGCTCGCGGTGACCATCGCGGAGCCGAGCGTCGCGGGTCAGATCGAGTTCGCGCGCGCGGCGAAATCCGCCGGCGCTTCATGGGTGATCCTGCAGCCCCCGCCGGCGCCGGGATTGCCGGAAGCCGAATATGTGCGCTTCTTCGGAGCGGTCGCCGAGAAATGCGAGCTGCCGCTGGCCGTGCAGAATGCCGCGGGTCTGATCGCGGTCGCGCTCTCGAATGCCGGATTGATCACGCTCAATCGCAACCATCCCAATGTCTCGCTGCTCAAGGGCGAAGGTCCGGTGATCGCGATCCAGCGCCTGATCGAGGAGACCGCCGGTGTCTTCGATATTTTCAACGGCCGCGCCGGACTCGAGCTCACCGAGAACCTGCGCGCGGGCTGCGCCGGCATGATTCCGGCGCCGGAATGCTTCGACGTGCAGGTCAAGATCTACGAGCTGATGAAGCAGGGCACACCCGCCGCCGAAGCCGAGGCTGAACGCCTGTATCGCGAAATCCTGCCGCTGATCACGCTGCTGATGACCTCGATCGAGAATTTCCTGTGCTACGGCAAGCGCCTCGTGGCGCGGCGCCTCGGCATCAAGGAGGTCCATAATCGCCAGCCCGCGCAATCGCCGACGCCGTTCGGACTCGCGGCCGTGGAGCGCGCCTCCGCATTCCTGCAACCGTACTGACTCTTGCGTCACGTCCTCGCAGCCGTCGTCGCCTGCCTCGTCTCGGCCGCATCGGCCGGCGCGGCGACGAATGGCGAGTGGCATTGCGAAAAGCTGATCCGCGTGGCGGAGAAGGCCGAAGGCATTCCGCCGGGCTTGCTGATGGCGATCGGCCGCGCGGAATCCGGAGTCGATACCAGCTGGGGCCGGCTGATCTGGCCCTGGGCGCTCAATATCGCCGGGCGTTCGGTCTTCGCGCCGACGCGTCAGGAGGCGACGCGACTCGCGACCGAGTCGCTGACGGCCGATCCCAGGCGCTTCATCGATCTCGGCTGCCTGCAGATCAATTTCCAGTATCACCGGGAGTGGCTCAAGGACCATGCGACCGCGCTCGATCCGAACTGGAACGTCGCCTATGGCGCGCGGCTGCTGCGCAACCTCGCCGCCCAGCACGGCTCCTGGGAGAAGGCGGTGGGTTTCTATCACTCCGCGAATCCGATGCGTCAGGCGAGCTACCTCGCGACTGTGGCGCGCAACTACTGCGACGGCAGCAAGACCGCTTCGCTCTGCCAGCGCCGCGCGCCGACCCTCGCCGGCGCGCCCGTCATGCGTGTGGTCGTGCGCATCTATCGCGGCAGCGACGGCCGGACTCGCGCCCAGGTGGCGCAACCCGGCACGACCACCGCGCCGCGCATGCTGATCCTGCGCGGCAACTGATCTTCCGATCCTGGGGCGGCGCTATCGGGTCTGCTGCGTCACTGACGGTGTCGGCGAACCCTGCCATTCGAGACGCCAGATCCCGCCCTGTCGCAGGTTCTGGACGAGATCCGGCAGAAACGCGACGAGGCACGTGCCCCCGGGATGGCGAACCGATGGGTAGACAAGGCCGTTGCTCCGGTCTTCCGCGCGCAGGCGCCGGGCAAGCGTTTGGCCCACGGTGTACGCGACGGCGGGGTCATCATGCAGAGCCGGCTCGCTCGCGCGACCGATCATGCGGAGATCATGAAACGGCCCGAAGAAACCGGCGAGGAGTTCCGCGTAGTCGGTCACGTTCTCGAAGCGATCGATGGCCTCGAGCTCACGGGTGAGATGGAATGACACTTCCTTGATCGCCGTCTCCACGTGGAAGGCGCAGTACCAGGCGCCACGATTGTCGTCGTTGAAGCGATTGCCACCCGGCCGCGTGTGCGTGAATGCGGCGTTGATGAAGGTCTGGCCCGCACGGCCATAGACCAGCTCTCTCGGATGGAGGCCGGGGAGCCCGGTCAACTCCGCTTGCAGCCGCCCATTGGTGACGCTTTCCAATTCAGCCAAATCCTGCAGGGCGCCATGATTGGCGGCCAGAGGGAGCAGCACCGGATCCTTGAGGCGCCCGGTCGAGATCAGCCGGATCGTGTCGCGCTGGGCGAGATCAATCGTCGCCAGCTTCATTCACAGGCCACCGCGCAACGCATCGATATGTCGGCGGATCTCGAGCATCCGCGGAATGCCGCCCTCGATCATCACATCGAGTGGGCGCCGACCCCCGTAAAGCGGACCCTTGTTCGGCAATCGAACCCACTCGTCCGATAGCGGCTCCGCTAGCAACAATCGCAGGCCCTTGAAGATGCCGGTGAGAATGCTGACGCGGGTCAGCGCGTCTTGCGGCAACGCGCCCGCCCACTGGCCCTTCTTCATGCGAAACCACGTGCGGTCCGAGACGTCGCCCAGCAGCGCACAGATTTCCGCGCTGGTGAGACGCCAGATCTCGGCCAAGCGCACGACACCGTCAACGGCGGCAGGCGTCAGCCGCTCACGCGTGGCCGGGTCGGCAAGGTTCACCGACGCCGCGGCGTCGCCATTGCGCTCGAGCGCATTCACGGTGGTCACCGCAATCTCCATCTACGCCACATGGCCGATCATACACTGCCAATTGGCGGAATGATCAAGGAAGATCGCGAAAATATCAGCGCAGAGGCATCGATGATGGCGGCGACGAGCCGAAGAGCTGCTTGCGATTGCGCTTCTCCAGCATGCGTGAGACGGCCGTGAACTCCTCCTTCGCGAGGCCGGCCGCCACGGCGTCGCGATACTCCTTGGCGGCGGCTTCGAACAGCGGCAGTTCGAGCTGCGCGATTTCGGTCTCGCGGCGCAGCGCCTCGGTGTCCTTGGCCGCGATGTAGAGCCGGCCCCAGCCTTCGTCGCGCGCGGCGGCGACCCCCGCGGCATGGAGATCGAAATACTTCGACCAGCCGACGCCGCCGCCTTGCTTGACCACGTCGATGAAGGCCTCGACATCGGCACCGCGCTCGCGCGCCAGCGCCAGCGCTTCGGCGGTCGCCAGTGCATAGACATAGCCAAGCCCGTTATGCAGCAGCTTGATGATGTTGGCGGCGCCGTTGTCGCCGACATGCCGCCAGGCCCGACCCATATGGCGCAGCAGCGGCTCCACGCGCCGCGCGGCGGCCGCATCACCTGACACGATGAAATAGAGCTGGCCAGCGGCGGATTCGGGCGGCCTGCCGACGAGCAGCGCTTCGATATGGGTGCCGCCCTTGGCTTGCATCGCGCTCGCCAGCGCGCGCGCCATGCCGGAGTCGATGGTCGAGCACTCGGCGGTGAGCAGCCCCGGACGTGCAACGGCGATCAGACCATCGACACCCTCGTAGACCTCGCGCACGGCGTCGACCGAGGGCAGGCAGGTGAAGATGACTTCGCTGGACCGCGCCATGGCCGCAGGCGTATCGACGAGTGTCAACCCGGCGACCGCCGCGGCCCTGCCCCGAGCGCCCGCATCAGGGTCGCAGCCGAGCGTCGTCACGCCGGCCTTGGCAAGATTGGCAGCCATGGGCAAACCCATCGCACCCAATCCGATCACACCTGCACGCAGCATCGTCGTCTCCACAGGCGCGATTCAGCGCGATGATTTCGTGCGCGCGGCCGCGGGACCCACCAACCCAGTGACCATGAAGACGATCGACGCCGGCGCGGGCACGTCGGTCGGAGGTCGTGCGTCGCCGGCGGCAGAGAGAAAGAGGTTGTAGGCGGCGATCCTGGCCGCGGTTTCCGCCACGCGCAAAGTGTAGCTTTCCCCGGGTGTCAGCGCGTCGCTGCCGAATCTCGAGATCCCGAAGCCGGAGTTGAGCCCGAGAAAATCGTCGTTCGCGACGACCGTATTCGTAGAGTCGAGCGGTTGAACATCGACACCGACCAGCCGCACGTTCGAGCCGACGACCCAGCGCACGCCGCCCTGGATGCCCTCGACTCCCGCCCCGGCCGTGAATTGGAGCGACGGTGTGAGCTCTGGCCCGGCCGACAGGACCGATGTCTGCGACAGCACGCCATCGCCCGGCAACAGCACCGGGGCGAGCACAGCGCTCTGGGTCAGCTGGTCGAAGTGATTCACGTACAGAGTCGCCCCGGCAGGCGTTGCCAGACCCACGAACGCCGCCGCTGCCAGAAACCAGAGACCTTCGCGCATGACTAAGCCCTGTTGCTCGATTGCCTGCCGGAACAGTAGCCGCAGGAACGCGGATCACCGCTACCGAAAATTGGATCCGTGGAGAACCCGGAGCGAAGCCAGATTACGCCACGAAGTAAGCTGGGCTACGTCCGAGGTTCCTCCGATAGCGTCGAATGCCGTGTTTGCCGGCCGCCGGCTCCAGTCGCAGATCGAGGCCATGCTCGGACGCCGCGTCACGCCACTACCGCAAGGTCGCCGAGAAAAATCCGCGACGCATGATCACCCATCCCAAGAAATCCACGCTGGATCGGTTTGGCCAGGCGATCTCGCGAAGGCGAGATCGCCTGGGTGGGAATCCGGATCTCGATCTCCGGCGTGACCAGATAAGAATTGGGGTCAAGAATTGGGGCCAGTACACAGTACAAAATCTCTTATCGTACTGTCTGCCGCGATCACTCTGGCTGCGTACCGACGGATCGCTGCGGTGCATCGAGCCATCGCGTGCCGCGATAGGGTCGGCTGAGCGCGTGCTCCATCATTTCCAGGTGGTCCTGGCCATAGAACATGTCGCCATCGACGAAGTAGGTGGGCGAGCCGAAGACGGAGCGGCGCAACGCCTCTGCGGTGTTTGCCGCATAGGCGGCGAGCACAGGCTGCGACGATGCGGCCGCAAGCAGAGGCGCGGGGTCGAGGCCGACCGCGCGCGCGAGGGCCGCGAGCGTCGAGGCATCCGCGACGTCCGCATCGTCGCGCCAATGGGCTTCCAGCATCGCGTGCGCGAGACGATCGACGTCGAGCCCCGCGTCCTGGGTGGCAATCAACATCGCATTCGGCAATCCGATGTCGTTGGCGTGATGTGTCGGCGTCCGGCCGAGCACCGGCGCCCCGCGTTCCTCCGACCAGCGCTCGATCTCGCGACGGAAGAAATAGTCGCGATGGGCCGGCGTGCGTCCGCCGAACGGCGAAGTTGCGACGCGGCGCAGGTCGAACGGGCGATGCACGATCAGACGCTCCGCAGCAGCCGCGATCGCCATCAGCCGGGCCGAGCCGAGATAGGCAAAGGCGGAGTGCGCGGCGTAGAAATACTCAATTGCCGTCATTGTCCCTCCTCACGGCGTCAGCCGAGAAATCGGATATCGCGGTAGGGACGCGTCTCACGACGCGCCCCCCGCACAGAACCGGACGGGCCCGATTAAGGCATCCGGCTCCCACCTTGAGTGGGTGACGTCGAAGCGCTGGTTGGGCCAGGGGTGCAGGATGCGTGGGCTCGGGATCCACTGCTCGCACAGGCGCATCATCCGCTGCCAGGTTAGCGGCCGGCGCTGACCGCGCAGGCGCAGTGCCCGCAGCCAGATCCGGCGCACATGGTGTTGGAAGGCGCTGAGCGATGGCGCGTTGGTCGGCACGGCGTGGTAGGCGAAGTAGCCGCGCACGACGTTGCGTAGCCACGATCCTTGCTCCGGGATCGATGCGTGAAGATGTCGGCGCAGTTCCAGCTTGATCGCCGCGAGCTTGGCGCGCATGCGATCACGTCTGGATTTGCGCCGCAGCTGGAAGCGTCCAGCCCGGCTTCGCCCGCAGATGTGGGTGAAGCCGAGGAAGTCGAACGTCTCCGGCTTGGCCTGGCCCCGCCGCTTTCGGCCGGCTGCCGCGTGGCGGCCGAACTCGAGCAGGCGAGTCTTGGTCGAATGCAGGGTCAGGCTGAACTTCTGCAGCCGCTCGGCCATCGCCGCCTGGAACCGGATGGCATCGGCCTCGTGTTCGAAGCCGGCGACGATGTCGTCGGCGTAGCGCACGAAGACCACATCGCCGTGCGCGTCATTCTTGCGCCAGCGATGGGCCCAGAGATCGAAGACATAGTGCAGGTAGACATTGGCGAGCAGCGGCGAGATCACCGCACCTTGCGGCGTGCCCACCTCCGTCGCCGTCGTCACTCCGTCCTCGTTCACTCCGGCTTTCAGCCATTTGCGGATCAGGCGGATCACGCGCGGATCGCCGATGCGGTGTTCGACGAAGCGGATCAGCCATTCGTGGTTGACCGTGTCGAAGAACGCCGCGATGTCGGCGTCCAGGATCCAGTTCACGTTCTTACGCTCGATCGCAACCGCAAGCGCGTCCAGCGCGTCGTGCTGGCCACGCCCAGGTCGGAAGCCGTAGCTGAAGCCGAGGAAGTCTTCCTCGTAGATGGCGTTCAGCACCTCGGCGAGCGCGCGCTGGACGATCTTGTCTTCCAGCGCGGCGATGCCGAGCGGCCGCTGCCGTCCGTCGGGCGTGGGAATGTACTGCCGACGCGACGGCTGCGCGCGATAGGCCCCGCGATGAACGCGGCCGTGGAGATCGACGAGCTTGGCGTCGAGCCCCTCGGCGTAGTCATCCCACGTCACGCCGTCCACCCCGGGGGCCGCATCGCGCTTGAGCGCGAAGAACGACTCCCGCAGCAGATCGACGTCGACGTGGTGGAGCAGCGCCGTGAACTTGAGCTTCTTCTTCTCCCTTGCTGCTTGACGTACGCGATCGAGGCCGGGTGACAGGCTTGCCCGGCTCGGGGTCCGGAGCCTGCCGTCCTCGTCCGCGTTTCCCTCGGCCCCTGCCCTTCGCTCCACCAACTCCCCGGACGGTCGCCCGTCCGCGTTCGCCGGCTTCCTCGCTACTTCGGCAGGGTCTGACTTCTCGCGCTCGTGCATCATCGGCTTCGGCTCATCGCCTTCCCGATGCGGGCCGCCTCAAGCGAGACGGCCGAGCCCGAGATCTCCCGGTTCCCCCGCGAGGAGCTTCGTCTGCATGCCAGGGTCTAAGACCACGCGGAGCCGGCGCTGCGCTCGCGTTCACGCGCTGCGCCGTATCGCCTTCCGCCGTCTGGACAGCGTCGGCGCTCCGATTGTTTCTTTCGCGGCTC
>JANNTF010000067.1:0-12258 GCA_031403455.1 Alphaproteobacteria bacterium
CGACGCCGGCGCCGAGCACCTGGATCAGTTTCAGCGCGCGCAGCGGCTGCAGCATGCCGGACGGATAGCGCCAGAGGATCGCGGCGACGACGCGCTCCGGCGCGATGCCCTCGAGCGTCGTGACGACGCGATGATCGGGAAACGCGCGCGCCAGCTCCGCCGGCCAGGTCGGATCGCTCGCCGCGCTGTGGAAGAGGATGACGTCCGGGTCAGACACGGCTGAGATACGAGCCGGCGGAGAGCGCATGCGTCTTCAGCACATGCAGGAATTCCTGGATCGTCACGGACTCGTCGGGCGCGCCCATGCCACCGGGCGAGCAGCCATAGACGTAAGCCGGGATGCCCTTCTGTCGCCAGAACCGGCAATCCGTGCCGCCGAGCGCGACGATCGGCGCGGGGCGCTCGCCCGACAGGAACTCGGCATTGTCCTGCACGAGGCGCAGCATCTCGTGATCGGGGTCGCAGCTGCTCGGCTCGCAAGGCGGCTGGATCAGCTCCTCCGCCGTGACCTCGGGATAGCGTTCGAGGATGCGATGCACCTCGGCGCGGATCTGCGACGTGACAATGCCCACGGGCATGCGGATATCGGCCTCGAGCACGCAGTCGCCGGGCAGCATGTTCACTTTGACGCCGCCGTGGATCGTACCGACATTCACCGTCACCCGCGTCGCCGAGCGCATCGCGCCCTTGCCGAGCCCGCGCTCGATCGCCGCCAGCGCCTCGGGCGTCGAGAGGATGCGCGTGACGGAATCGGGCGCGCGCGGCTCGATCGCTTCCAGCGCCTCGAGATCGATGATCAGCCGCGCGGCGATCTTGGTCGCGCTCGCCGAGATGTGCGGATAGGCGCTGTGCGCGCCGGGCGTGCGCACGCGAAAGCGAAACCAGATCGGCGATTTCTCGGCGAAGCGCACGGTCCAGGGGCTGCTCGGCTCACCGTTGAGCACGCAATCGCCGAGCACCTCGGGGCCATGATTCTCGATCAAATAGCCCGTGCCCCAGCGCCCGCCGGTCTCCTCGTCGGACACCGCCGTGAGGGTCAGCCGCCCCTTCAGCCGCTCACGCATGCCGTGCAGCAGCAGATAGGTGAACACCGAAGCGGTCGTGCCGCATTTCATGTCGGCGGTGCCGCGCCCGTGCACGGCGCCGTCGACGATGTCGCCCGACCACGGATTGCGCGACCAGCGCGCGGGATCGCCGGCGGGGAACACGTCGATATGACCGTTGAGCACGAGATGACGCCCGGGCGCGCCCATCGCCGTCGAGGCCAGGATGTTCGGCATCGTCGGCTGCGGCGCGATCACGCGATGCGCGAGGCCGTGACTGTCGAGGAAGCGCGCGATGAAGGCCGCGCCCGCCTCGGTGTTGCCCGGCGGGTTCGATGTGTCGATACGCGTGAAATCCTGGAAGAAGCGGATGGCCTCGTCCTTCACTTCCTCGACCCGATCGAGGATCGCTTGTCGCAAGTCGGTCATGGGTTGCTCCTGGTTTCGGTGCGAGTTGCGCGCCGCGGATCGGGCACGGGAACGGCCGCGATCAGCGCGCGGGTGTAGTCGTGCTGCGGCCGCGTGAGGATGTCGCGCGCCGCGCCGCGCTCGACGAATTCGCCGCGATGCATGACGGCGACCTCGTCGCAGAGCGAGCCGATCAGCGACAGGTCATGGGTGATGAAAGCGAGTGCGAGGCCGCGCTCGTCGACCAGCCGGCGCAGCAGGTGGATCACGCCGGCCCGCGCCGACACGTCGAGCATCGAGACCGGCTCGTCGGCGACCAGCACTTTGGGTTCGAGCACGAGCGCTCGGGCGATCGCGACTCGCTGGCGCTGACCGCCCGAGAGTTCGTGCGGCAGGCTGTCGAGGAAATCGGCGCCCGGCCGCAGCTCGGCATCTTCGAGCGCCGCGATCGCGCGTGCGCGGCGCACCGCGCGATCGCCGAGACCATGGATCACCAGCGGTTCGGCCACCGTGGCGCCGACCGTGAAGCGTGGATTGAGCGAGGCGAAGGGATCCTGGAAGATCATCTGGACCGCGCGCCGGAACGCCTTGAGCGCCGCGCCGCGCAAATCCGCGATGTCGAGCCCTTCGAACAGGACGCGGCCCGATGTCGGCGTCTCTTCCCGCACCAGCAGGTTCGCGAGCGTGCTCTTGCCGCTGCCGCTCTGGCCGACGATGCCGAACACGCGCCGGGCCGACAGCGCGAAGCTGACGCCGGTGACCGCGGCGATCGCGCCGCGTCGTGCCGCGTAGGTCTTCACGACCGAATCGAAGCGCAGGATCTCGTCAGCCGGCATGACGCCAGACCTCCGAGGATTGCGCCATCCGCCATAGCTCCGTCGCCTCGTCGGCGCGGTGGCAGGCGACGCGGCGGCCATCGTCGAGCGCGCGCACGACCGGCAGCTCGATGCGGCAGCGCGGTTGCGCGAAGGGACAGCGTGCGGCGAAGGCGCAGCCTGGCGGCGGCGGCGCGAGCGAGGGCGGCGCCCCGTCGATCGACAGCACGGGCCGATCGGGGAAGCGGATATCCGGCACCGCGCGGCGCAGGCCCATCGTGTAGGGATGAACCGGCGCGTCGAGCACATCGGCCGTTTCGCCCGCCTCCACGAGCTGCCCGGCATAGAGCACCGCGATCCGGTCGCAGAGTTCGGCGACGATCGCGATGTCGTGGCTGACGAACAGCATCGCCATGCCCTTCTCGCGCCGCGACTCGCGCAGCAGGTCGAGGACCTGGCGCTGCACCAGCACGTCGAGCCCGGTGGTCGGCTCATCGGCGATCAGCAGCCGCGGCTCGAACAGCATGGCGAGCGCGATGGTCGCGCGCTGACGCATGCCGCCCGAGAATTCGTGCGGGAAGCGCCGCAGCCAGGAGGCTTCGAGGCCGACGCGTTCGAACAGCGCGATCGCGCGCGCCCGCGCGCTGCCGTCGCGATGCGCGCGCTGCGTCGCCTCGAACTGACGCAGCAGATCCTGCACCGGATCGAGCGCGTTCATGGCGCCCTGCGGGACATAGGCGAGATCGATCCAGCGCCGCTGCCGCAGCGCCTCGGCGTCGAGCGTGAGCAGATCGACGCCGTCGAACTTCACCTGTCCGCGCAGCACTCGTCCCGCTTTGGGCAGCAGGCCGAGCAGCGCCAGCGCCAGGGTCGTCTTGCCCGACCCGGACTCGCCGACCAACCCGAGGCTGGTGCCGGAATCGAGCGCGAGCGACACGCCCCGCAGCGCCTCGGCGCGGCCGTAGGAAACCGAGAGCTCGTCGATCGCGACGAGGCTCATCGCGCGAGCCTCGGGTTGGCGATCAGCTCCCAGTCGCGCGCGATCAGGAAGACGGAGATCACGAACAGCGTGATGCACAGGCCGGGCGGCATGGTCCACCACCAGGCCCGGCTGATCGAGCCGGTCGTGTAGGCGTCGTAGAGCATCGAGCCCCAGGACACGACTCTCGGATCACCGAAGCCGAGGAAGCTCAGGCTCGCCTCCGACAGCACCGCATAGGCGATGCCGATGGCGACATAGAGCAGCACCATCGGCAGGATGTTGGGGAAGATGTGGATGTACATGATCCGCAGATCGGACGCGCCGGCGACCCGCGCCGCGCGCACGAAGGGCCGCTCGCGCAGGCTCAGCACCTGCGCGCGCGTCACCCGCGCGACCGACCGCCACAGCAGGCAGGAGATCGTGATGACGATGTTCCAGATCGACGGCTTGAGCAGCGCGACCAGCAGCACGGCGAAGGGGAAGAACGGGATGCCGAAGGCGATGTCGGTCAGCCGCATCAGCAGCGCGTCGATCCGCCCGCCGAAATACCCGGCGGTCAGCCCGACATTGGTGCCGATGAAGACGATGATCAGCGCCGAGAGCAGCCCGACCCCGATCGAGACGCGCGCGCCGACGATGATCTGGCTCAGGATGTCGCGGCCGTAATAGTTCGTGCCGAGCAGGAACGCGCCGTCGGGCGGACGCAGCCGCGCGAGCCGGCTGTCGATGTAGTTGATCGCCAGCGGATCATGCGGCACCAGCCAAGGGCCCGCGAAGGCGACGACGCAGAAGGCGACGAACAGCGCCACGCCGATGCGGCCCTGGAGCGAGCCGAAGCGGAACAACCCGCGCTCAGTCATCGCGGATCCGCGGGTCGAGCCAAGCATAGGCGAGGTCGACGGCGAGATTCACGGCCACGACCAGCACCGCCATCAGCAGGAAGGCGGCTTGCGCCACCGGATAGTCGCGCTGCAGCACCGAGTTGACCATCAGCCTCCCCATGCCGGGCCAGGAGAACACGACTTCGAGCAGCACCTGACCGCCGAAGGCGAAGCTGACCATGATGCCGATATAGGTGACGACGGGCAGCATCGCGTTGGCGCGCGCGATGCGCATCACGTCGGTGTCGGACAGGCCGCGCGCCTGGGCATAGGCGACGAAATCCTCGGTCCGCGCCTCCAGCATCGCGGTGCGCATGATCATCAGCGGATCGGCGACGAAGTAGAGCACCGCCGCGAGCACCGGCAGCACCAGATGGCGGGCGATGTCGTAGCCGGGAATCTCCTCGATCGCGGATTCGGGAAAGAACCCAGGCGTCCGGATGCCGCCGATCGGGAACCAGCCGAGCGTGTAGCTGAAGATCAGCAGCACGATGATCCCGATCCAGAAGGCCGGCAGCGAGCGCAGCACCAGCACGACGATGTTGCCGATCACCTCGCTCGAGGCGCCGCGCCGCCAGCCGAGCCGCGCGCCGATCGCGACGCCGAGCAGCACCGAGATCGTGACCGCGGGCACCATCAGCAGCAGCGTGTTGACGAGCGCGGGCGTGAGCACCTTCAGCACCGGCTCGCGGAACACGAAGGAGATGCCGAGATCGCCGACCACGAGATTGGCGAGGTAACGCAGATACTGGACAGCCCAGGGATCGTCGAGCGCCCAGGCCTCGCGCAGCCGCTGGATCGCGTCGGGCGGCAGCTGCCCGGTGCCGAGCAGCGCCGTGGTGGGGTCGCCCGGCAGCAAGCGGAACATCAGCCAGATCAGGGTCAGCAGCACCCAGATCGTCACGAATGATTGCGCGAGACGCGAGGCGAGCCGGCGCGCGCCACGGCCGGAAGCGAAATTCACTTGCGCGGATACTGGAGCCGGCCGTTGCCGTCCCATGTGTAGCCGGCAGCCGCCAGCACCTGACGCCCCTTGTCGATCGAGAACTCGACATTGGGCAGGTTCGGATTGGCCCAGAATTTATTGGCGGGCGTGACCACGCTGTTGAGCGGTTCGGAGCCCAGGCCGCTGAAGACGACGTCGATCAGCTCCTTGCGATTGGTCGCGTGCTGGAGCGCCAGGCGGAAGGCTGGATCGCTGACCGGCGCGAGCTCGAGGTTGAAGCGCGCCTCGTGCATGCCGTGGCTCGGCACCGAAACGGATTCGAGCTCGGGGTGGCGGTCGAGGCGCTTGGCCTGCTCGCCGTCGATCGTCCAGCCGAGGATATCCGCGGCGCCGCTCTCCATCATGGCGAGCTGGTTTTCGATATTGGGCACGACCAGCCAGATCGCGCCGTCGATCTGCGGCGGCAAGAAGAAGTTCTTGTTCGTCTCCAGCCGGACGAACTCGCCCTTGCGCCACTCGCGGAAGCGGAAGCCGCCATAGCCGACCGGCATTTCATTCGGCCAATCCGCGGGCGAGGCGACGCCGCTCGAACCGGGCACGTTCTGCCAGATATGCCGCGGCGCGACGAAGCAGAAGCCCAGGATGTTCGGCACGAAGGACGCCGAGGGTTGCTTGAGGCGAAAGCGCACCTCGCGCGGCGACAGGATCTCGACGCTGCCGAGCACGTCGACCACGCGGGCCAGCGCCGGGAACTTCCATTGCAGGATATAGTCGAAGGTGAATTTGACGTCCTCGACCGTCACCGGCTTGCCGTCGTCGAAGACGAGACCCGCGCGCAATGTCAAATCGACCGTCTGGCCGTCGACGACATTCCAGCGCTCCGCCGCCCAGGGCTCGACCTCGCCATTCGGGCCGCTGGTCACGAAGGTCGGATACATCCAGCGCAGCAGCGTCGCGTTGAAGATCTCGGGAGTCGCGAAGGGATTGAGCGTGACGATCTCGGTGAAATTCGCGATCCGCACCACGCGCCGCGCGGTCAGCGGCCGCATCTTGTAATAGCTCCACGGGATGTAGGACATGCCGATGCCCGAACCGAGAGTCGGCACCACGCCGGCGAAGCGCGCCTTGTTGTAGGCCTGAGTCGAATTCCGATAGGTGAGGACGATGATCGGATTGTCGGCGGCGAGCAGCTCCTGCGCCTTCCACACCAGCGCGCGCCGCTTGTCGCGGTCCATCTCGCGGCGCTGCGCGTCGGCGATCTCGTCATAGGCGGGGTTGCGGTAGTGACCGTAATTGAGCCCGCCCTTCACCGCGCGGCGGGAATGGAAGAACTCGGTGAGGAAATAATCGGGATCGATGCGATCCGGCGCGCCGCCCCAGGAGACGCCGACGACATGCGGCATCTTGTGCTCGCCGATGACTTCCGCGAGCACGCTCTGAGTCGTGCCTTGCCGCGCTTCGACGGCCAATCCAAGCTTGCTCCAGTTGGCAACCAGCAGGCGGCTGATCTCGACAAAATCCGGCCAGTTCGGCGACAGGAACTGGAGCGGCGGCACCGGCCCCGATGTGACCTGCTGGGCCACCGCGCGCGACATCGCGGCGTCGAACAGCGAGAGCGCGGCCGGCGCCACGACGGTTCCACCGCCAATGGCGGTGATTGCCTGCACGAAACTGCGGCGCGATGGTGACATCAGTAAAACTCCCCCGATTTCGCGGCGCCCCCCGATCCCCTCATGGCGGCGCCAATTCCCCACACGTGATGATCAGTTTTGCCCAGGAGGCGGGATCGATCAAGGCGCGCGGCTTGGCTGCAAAATACCGGAGCCACCACGCGACGGCACGATGGCCGCGCGCGAAGCCAATTGCCCTGGCCGCCGAGGCGGGACATCCCGTCTATGTCGTCGATGGCGTCGAGCGCGGCCGTGCCGATTTTCGTCGGCGCCTCGCGGGCGCAAATTTGATCGCGAGACTGATGCGGGCCTCGAGACAAAGCTTCGAGGGCGCGCCTCCACGATGGCGGATCATGCCATCGAAGATGACCATGCGCCCCGACCGCGGCGCGATGGCGTAGGCGAAGGCTGCGGGTTCGTCGGAATAGAGGATGAGCTCGCCACCCCAATCCTCCTCCCACCGGGAATTGATGAAGACGAGCACGGTCCATCCCTCGCCGTCTTCATGAGCGAACTGGAAATCGCCATGCAGATTGAAGTTGGCATAGATCCGATAGACATCGCCGCAGGCGATGCGGCGGTCGCGCAGGAAGCCGCGCGCCGTATCCGTCACCATCGACAAGATCGGATCGGCGTCCCACTCGACGCGATCGAATTCATGCTTCAGATGCCGGACATGGGCGGTGTCCGGCCGATCCGAATCGCTCAACGTCATGGGAAGACCCGAGAAATGCCCGTGGACGCGGCGAGCGAGCGGGTCGTCGATCACCCGGTCGAGCACATAGACGCGCCGGCGCCGCGCGCCGATGCGCAACGCCTCATACACGATGTGCCCATCGAGCCGCATCCAACATCCCTTGTCGTCAGTTATAGAAAAACAGATCTCGCGGTTCCGCCGGCGTGACGGGGAGTCTTCGAAAGCCGCTCAACCGGCTCTCCCCGATCGAGAAATCGCGCTTCTCTCGAATCGTCGTGAACACATCCAACGCCTCCTCGGGAAACGCGCCGTAGTCGAACTGCGCCACGTATTGCCGCAGGAGATACTCGAACGAGTCGTCGGGCATGGCTGCCACCGCGCACGGAGCGAGCGCCGCGCAGCGGTTGAGATTGAGGAAGCGAAAATCCGGCGGCCGCTGCGACTTCCCGCGCCAGGTGGTGTCCGGATCGATCGATACGCCGGGGTCACACATGTCGCCAAGCTTGACCTTGGCCCAGAGGCGATCGCTGATCTTGGCGACGAGTTTTTTCTGCCATGGCGCGTCGCAGGCCACTGGCCCGTCGAGCTGCAATGGCGGTGGATGGAATTCATCGCTTGTGAGATAGCCGAACCATTGTCGACAATAGCGCCGTTGCAGCTGCCCATATCGCAGCTCATGCGTGATCCAGGCATCGAGCGCGGGACTCAGCCGCAAATCGGCGGCGTCGAAGCCGACGAAGACGCCATCGCAATAGAACCGGGTCAATCTCTCCAGGAACGAGGGATGCTGCACCTTCAAGCCGGGATCGAAGCGGCGGTACTCGTCGTTCCACGATTCCCGGTAGCTGACCGTCAATCCCTTCTGCACGGATCCGATCGGCACCTCCTGCGCGAAATCCACCGTCGAGAGGTACCAGTAGTCCAAGCCCACGGTGGCCACCGCCTCGCTGAGAAGATGGCAGAACACCATGTCTTCGAAGTTCTCGCGCGTGATGTCCGCACGCCCGAAACCGAGCTCGGGGTGGAGCGCCTCGATCCAGCGATATGTCCAGGCGTGGAGATAATCATGAATCACGAACAGGACTTCCGACACCAACTCATCGCCCCGGTTGAAGGCGCGCGCCGAGCCATGCCGATGCGGGAGCCAGAGATCGACGTGCGAGTTGGCGCCGATGAACGCGGCGCCTCGGAGCGGGTTGAACCCGTCCACCCGCGTGGATATCACCTCCTCGTATTTCCAGCGCGAGTCGATGCCGCGACGAACGATGGAAAAACCAGGATCGTCGAAAAGCTGTGCAAGCAGCGGGATGCGGAGCAGCGACTCCCGATGGAGCGCATCGCTGCTCTGCTTGCCTCGTTCGGGCATCAGACAAAGCGCGAAGGACGATTTGCCAGCAGCCCAGCCCTCGCGCGCACGACGCCGTCGCTCCCGCTGATCAGATCGTGACTTTCTTCATCTCTTTGATCGTCTTCTTGATGTCCCCACCGAGCTTCTTCAGCGTCTTCTTCTCGAACTTATCCCATTTCGCGTCGTATTTTTTCTGGGCCGACGCCATGTCGACCGATCGGGACTCACCACGCTTTCCAAGCTTTTCTTGGATGTCCGCGAGCGTGACGGTCTTCGCGGTGGATGTTTTCTGGGCCATGTCTGTCCTCCAATGTGGATGATCACTGGGTCAGGAACGCGACGCGATCCTATGGAACTCGGCTCCGAGCATTCCAGGCAATCGAGATTCGGCTTCTACGCGCCTGTCGATTGGACGCAGGCGAAGACTGGCGCGAACGAAGCGCGGTTGCAAGACGCTACGGGTCAAACCCGAGGCGTGGCCAATTTTGTAACAGGCATGCCGTCTGGGGCTCAGCCGCAAGCTCAGCGCCGCGGGCGCCGCCGCACGGCGCCGAGCGGCGCGGCGCGTGGGGTCGCCAGATAGGCCGCGACACGTGGATCGCTGGCGAAGTCGCGGTGGTGGAATTCGAACTTCGCGTTGGACGGGAACTCGCGCCAGACCTGCACCGCATCGCGTCGCGGATAGATCAGCCAGGTCTCGGTCCGGTGTGGTGCGATCTCGGCGAAGGCCGCGGGCGCGAGCACCGCGACATTCGCGCGGCCGCGTGCGTCACGTACGGAGCGATAGCGAATCAGATCGATCGCGCCGCCGCGCGCGGCATCGGCGAGATCCTGGCACGGGCCATAGACGACCGGATCGGTCCAGCGCGAGGCGTCGGCGACGAGCAGCGGTTCGGTCAGGTCGATCATGCGATCGCTCGCGCAGGTGACCGCGAAGGCGGTGTGCTCGAGCGGCCGCAACGGCAGCAGCATGTCCGGCGATTCGAGCATGAAGAGCAGCCGGTAGAACGCGCTCTCGGCGATCGCCGTTTCGATGTGCTCGGCGGCGTAGAAACATCCCTCCCGCTGCAAGGCGCGGCGAAACCGCGATCCGTGCGGATAGGGGGCGTAGCGAAATGGCGTGAACAGCAGAAAGTTGAGATGCCGGCACGAATCGGGGATCGCCGGCTTCGACTCGTCGAGCAACCGCTCGAGCGTCGCCTGCTCCTCGAGCGTGTCGGTGAGCCGCATCGTGGAGACGCGATGCTGAGCCTCGACGATGCGCCAGATCGAACCGCGGTAGCCCCGCGCCTCAGAGGACAGCGCGTCTGGTGTCCACATATTGAATCAACTGGACGAGACCGGTGACGGAAATGATCAGATCGATGGGGCGCGCGGCGAGCGCCAGATTATGGCCATGCAGCCAGGAACGTGACGCTTCGTCGTCGCCGGTCATCGCATCGAGCGCGCGAAACAGGCGCACCAGCAGCACCGCCAGCTCGAAAGCCTTGGTGCCGCGCTGCAGCTCGAACTGCCCGGCGCGCAACCGCGACACCGACGCCTCGGATAGCCCGATGATGCGGGCGAGATCGGCGCTCGTCAGGCTCAGCAGATCCGCCGCGCGGATCGCTGCCTTGGCGAGGATCTGCGACTCATCGGGCGCGGATGCCGCTACAGGGCGGGCCAAAACCTTTCTCATTGAACCATGGATCCTATTATTTCATGTGAAAGATATTCCTTGGGTAATTCCTATTCAATGAAAATATTGACCGAGCTTTCTTTCGCGGACGGTGTCTGGTGATGAAGCCATGGCGACCGCTACGGACACAACTTCGTGATCACGGCCAACGGCGAGGTCGGGTATTGCTCGGCATTCACTCGAGGGGATCACCAGACCATGACTCCGACACTCCGGATGGCCGCGTTTGGCTTCGTCGCGGCCGCTATCGCCGTACTCGTTGCGCATCAGGTGATGGCGCTGGCGCTGTACCTGATCGGCTGGGTTCCCAACGCACCCTATTCCTTCAGACCCAATGCCTTTGGCGTGCCGACGATCCTCAACTCGATGTTTTGGGGCGGGCTTTGGGGGATTGCCTTCGCCTTCGTCGCGCCGAAGATCCCCATCTCGGCGACTTGGCTGAAGGGCATCGTGCTCGGTCTGATTGGTCCGCTCCTGATCGGTGGCTGGATCGTGATGGCAACCATCCGCGGGCAGGCTCTCTTCGCCGGGTTCGTGCCCCAGCGCATGTTGATCGGGGCCTTGATCCTCGGCGCTTTCGGATTGGGCTGGATCTACATTTACCAGGCGATTGCGCGCGCGCGCGCCTGAGCAAGCCTCAGCCGACGCGCCGACCCGACGCCAGAAGCGGATCCGCACACGCCGCCTCGGGCTTGCGCGCCTGAGTCGACAGCGGCAGCGTCACCGTGAAGCATGAGCCATGGCCAACACGGCTTTCGACGGCGACTTCCCCGCCATGCAGACTGACAAGCTCCTTCACCAGATTGAGCCCGATGCCCGTCCCCGGCAGACCCTTTGCCGTGCTGGCTCGGAAGAAGCGGGTGAATAGCTGCTCCACCTCGTCCTCCGGCACGCCAATGCCAAAATCCCGGACGGCGACGGTCGCATGCGTATCGACCCGTGCGATGGCGATCTCGATCTTCCGGCTCTGCCCTGAGTATTTCACCGCATTGGTCACGAGGTTGGTGAAGACCTGATCGAGGAGCCGCGTGTCGCCCTCGATGGTGATGTCGGGATCCGACGCCGCGAGAGTGATCGTGAATCCCGGGGCCAAACCTTCGAGCCGCCGGCACACCGCCACGACCAATTCGCCGAGGTCGATCAGGACCCGATTGATCGCGAGCTGCCCGGCATCGAGGCGCGCCGAGTTGAGCGTGGTGTCGACGAGCTGCGACATACGCGCCACGGCGCTGCGGATCTTCTGTGCGCGCGTGGCCAGATCGGCCGGCGTCATGCGCCCGGCATAGCGCAACAGCCGCTGGGCGGCGCCATCGATGATCGTCAGCGGCGTGCGGAACTCATGCGCCGTGACCGCGACGAAGCGACGTTGCTGGGTCGACACCTCGCGTTCGCGCGCGAGCGCCCCGGCCACGCGCAGTTCCTGCTGGGTCCGTTCGGTGATGTCGCGCATCACGAAGATGGTGCCGCCCGACGCCGTGTGCGTGACGAAGGCCCAGATCACGCGGCCATCGCTGAGTTCCCGGGTGAAGCGGCTGACGGTGCGCACGCTGGTTTCCTGCAGACAGCGCTCGACCCATGCCACGCGGTCGGCGGGCGCAATCGCGTAAAGATCCGACTCGGCGTGAAGCTCGAAAACACGGCGGCCGCTCATGCCACGCGTCAGCCTTCCCTCGAGATGCGGAAACATCTTCGAATAGCGCGCATTCCAGTTGATGAGCCGGCTCTGCGCGTCGAACTGCGCGAACCCATCGAGCATGCTCTCCACGCCTTCGCGGAACTCGGCGGCCTGG
>JANNTF010000068.1:0-1222 GCA_031403455.1 Alphaproteobacteria bacterium
TGCCGTAGCTCGAGTCGAGGAGGGACGACGAAGGATTGGCTGTCGCCGCTCCTCGACTTGAGGCGGGGCAGCGCGGCGGAGCCGCGCGGGGCGGTGCTTGATCTGTCAACGCGGCGCGAACACCGGCAGCATCACCCCGTCGCCGACCGCTTCGAATGCGACCATGACCGGCATCCCGATGCGCACCGCGTTGGGATCGATGCCGACGATGTGGCTCAGCAGATGCGGGCCTTCGTCGAGCGCGATCAGGGCGACGACATAGGGGACCAGCGTGGCGAAGGCGGGGCTGGGCGCGCGGCGCACGATCGAGAAGGAATAGACGCTGCCGCGGCCGGAGACGCGCACCCACTGATGTTCGGCGGCGTGACAGGTCGGACAGAGCGCGCGCGGATAGTGGCGATGCGTGCCGCATGCCGCGCAGCGCTGAACCACGAGCTCGCCACGCGCGGCGCCATCCCAATAGGCTTGAGTCTCGAAATCCGGGATCGGCAGCGGACGCGGCGGGGGCTCAGGCGCCATCGCGATTCCCCATCAGCATCGTCGCGTGCATGCCGATGATGCCGCCATTGCCGTGCACCAGCGCGATCTCCGCGTCCGGGACCTGACGCGCGCCCGCATCTCCGCGCAGCTGGCGCACCGCTTCGGTCACGTGGAAGAAGCCGCCGGGCAGTCCGGGGTGTCCACCCGAGAGCAGCCCGCCATGCGTGTTGACCGGCAGCGCGCCGCCGAGCGCGATGCGGCCGCTCTCGACGAAACGCCCGCCTTCGCCCTTGGGGCAGAAGCCGAGATCCTCGAGTTCGACGATCACCGTGATCGTGAAGCAATCATAGAGCTGCGCGATATCGACATCCCCGGGCGCCAGCCGCGCCTCGCGGAAGGCCTGCGCGCCGGAGCGCACCGCGCCGGTCGTGGTGAGGGTCTTCGCCTCGCCGATGTAGGTGTGGCTCAGGCCCTGGCCGAATCCCAACGCGGTGACCACGCGATGCGGCCGGTCGCGCGCGCGCTCGGCCGTCGTCACCACGGCGGCGCCGGCGCCATCGGAGACCAGCGAACAATCGAGCACGCCGAAGGGCGAGGTGATCGGCGTGGCGTCGAGCACGTCGGCGATCGTGATCGGCTCGCGCTTATGCGCATTGGGATTGAGGCCGGCATGGCGCCGCATCGCGACCGCGACCTCCGCCATCTGCTCGCGCGTGGTGCCGAATTCGTGCATGTGGCGCTG
>JANNTF010000069.1:0-13005 GCA_031403455.1 Alphaproteobacteria bacterium
GACGAATGGCTGTCTGCAGGTGCTCAAGGGCTCGCATCACCTCGGCCGCATCGACCACGGGCTGCTCGACGGCCAGCAAGTCGGCGCCGATCTCGCGCGCGTCGAGCAGGCGACCAAGCAGCTCGACCTCGTCTATGCCGAGATGGAACCCGGCGACGCGCTGTTCTTCCATTGCAACACGCTGCACCGCTCGGATCAGAACCGCTCGCCCGATCGCCGCTGGACGCTGCTGTGCTGCTACAACGCGGCGCGCAACGATCCCTATCGCGAGCACCATCACCCACGCTACACGCCGATCGACAAGGTGCCCGATACGCGGCTGAAGGAGACGGGTCTGCGCTTCTCCGATCCCGCGCATGCCGGCGCCTTCCTGCAGCGCGCCGCCGCGCCCGCGGACCTCACCCGCAAGGGCGGCGCCGTGTTCACGCAAGGCGCGTCATAGCTCGGCTACGGACCCATCGCTTGGGAAGCGGCTCGCATTCGCAAATGCGGTCGTCGCGAGCAGCGCATCGAACAGGCCCCACCCTGCCGCCACGATCGGATTGCCCGTCCGCGCCAGGAGATCCTGCTCGAACCAGCTCGCCTGTCCGCCGGCCTCGCGCACCAGCACGCAGCCGGCCAGAGCGTCCCAGGGTTTGGTGAAGCTCTCCACGTAACCGTCGATCACACCCTCGGCCACCTGGGCGAGCGCGAGGGCGCAGGAGCCCGATCGCCGGAACTCGAAGCCCTTCTCGAGGATGCGATCGATCGTGGCCAGGAAATCCGGGCGCGATAGGCTCGCCGTCCAGTCGAGTTCGATGATCGCCTCGCTCGGCCGCGCGACGCGTGTCGCGTGAATCGCGGCGCCATTGCACGCGGCACCGCCGTGCTTGCGTGCGGCATAGAGGCGTCGCAACGCCGGAGCATGGATCACGCCGATGTCGGCGACGCCGTCCGTCATGTGTCCGATCGAGATGCACCAGGCAGGGCCGCCGCGCGCGAAATTCGCGGTGCCATCGATCGGATCGACGATCCAGAGATTGCTGCCCGCCGTACCGCCGCCCTCTTCCCCGAGGAACGCATCATCGGGAAAAGCCCGCCGCAGCGCCTCGGCGATCTGCCGTTCGATGGCGCCGTCGACGGCGGTCAGATAGTCCTGATGCCCCTTGAATGTGAGCTGCGAACGATCCTTGGGCTGCTTCGCCAGCGCCTGCTCGCCCATCTCGCGCGCGAGCTCGATGGCGAAGTGCAGTCGTCGATCGAGTTGAACGGCGTCCATCGCGGCTACCCCATCTCACAAACGCGCGGGCGCTCGCGGCGGCCGCGATCACGGTCGGCGTGACGCACGACGCCTACTCGATATCCTCGACCTTCGCGCCGCCGCCCTTCAATCGACTCATCAGCGAGGCGCGCAGGAACGGATCGATGTCGCCGCCGAGCACGCCTTGCGTGTCGGAGGTCTGATGCCCGGTGCGCAGATCCTTCACCATCTGGTAGGGCTGCAGCACGTAGCTGCGGATCTGATGCCCCCAGCCGATCTCGGATTTGGCGTCGTGGGCCGCGCGTGTCGCCGCTTCGCGCTTCTGCAGTTCGATCTCGTAGAGCCGCGCGCGCAGCATCTTCCAGGCGCGGTCCTTGTTCTTGTGTTGTGAGCGCTCGGTCTGGCACGCCACCGCGATACCCGTCGGCAGATGGGTCAATCGCACCGCGCTCTCGGTCTTGTTGACGTGCTGGCCGCCGGCGCCCGATGCGCGATAGACGTCGGTGCGCACATCGGATTCCGCGATCTGGATGTCGATCGTGTCGTCGACCACCGGAAAGACGCCGATCGCCGCGAAGGAGGTCTGACGCCGCGCGTTGGAATCAAATGGCGAGATGCGGACGAGCCGGTGCACGCCGCTTTCGGTCTTGAGCCAGCCATAGGCGTTGAGACCCGAGACGCGAATGGTCGCCGATTTGATTCCCGCCTCCTCGCCGGCGGTCTCTTCCTCGATCTCGACCTTGAATTTGTGATCTTCGCCCCAGCGCACATAAAGACGCTCGAGCATCTGCGCCCAATCCTGACTCTCCGTGCCGCCGGCGCCGGGCTTGATCTCGATATACGCGTCATTGGCATCCGCCTCGCCGGACAGCAGGGCCTCGACGCCCCGCTGCTCGGCCACCGCGCGTAGGTCCTTCAGGGCCTGCTCCGCCGTGGCGAGTTCCTTCTGATCGCCTTCCTCGGCGGCAAGCTCGATCGGGCCCACCGCATCATCGTAATCCTGGCGCAGCGATCGGAAGAGATTCAGTTGCTTGTCGAGCGTGGCGCGCTCGCGCAGGACGACCTGCGCGGCTCTGGGATCGTTCCATAACGCCGAATCATTGGCGCGGTCATTCAGCAGTTCGAGACGCACGACGGCATTGTCGTAGTCAAAGATACCTCCGCAAGAGTTCGAGGGATTGCTGGATCTCGTCGGCCAATTGCTGCATCTCGGGACGCATCGTCGGGAACTCCAGTGTTGTGCGTGAGGCGCGACAGCGCCGACGTGACGGGGCCGTCGCTCAGTAGATGCCGCCGCCTGAACTTGTCGAGACGGGCGGCGTGCTGGTGCCGCTGGCCGGTCGTGAAGTTGGCGAACCGCTCGGCCACGAGCCGATGATGTTGACGTTGCTGTTGCCGGGCTCCTGGCCCGGCTTGAACGCCTCGGTGATCGCGCGGCCGCTACCGGCCGGCTGACCGGTGGCTGGGTCGATACGCACCTGACGGATCCCCGGCGGCACACGGAACGGCGTGAGCGGCCGATCCTTCAGCGCCTCCGCCATGATGTCGCGAAAGACCGGCACGGCAATCGAAGCGCCGGTCTCAGGCCCACCGAGCGTGCGCGGCGAGTCGAAGCCGAACCAGACCCCGGTGACCAGATCGGCGGAGAACCCGACGAACCAGGTGTCCACGGCGTCGTTGCTGGTACCGGTCTTGCCCGCCAATGCGCGTCCCGGAATCTTGCCGCGCGCTGCCGTCCCCCGCTCCACCACGCCTTCGAGAATCGACACCATCTGGTAGGCGGTCAACGGGTCCATCACCCGCGTGCGTGTATCCGCAACCACCGGCATCGACTGGCCGTTCCAGCCGCGCTCAGCGCAGGCCGGGCAGTCGCGCGCATCGGCGCGAAACAACGTCTTGCCGGTGCGGTCCTGCACGCGATCGATCACGGTCGGCGTGACGCGGTAGCCGCCATTGACGATCACCGCGTAGGCGGCGGTAAGCTTCAACACCGTCGTTTCGACCGAGCCGAGCGCCGCGGAGATCACCGGCGGCATACGCTCGTTGATGCCGAAATCCCGCGCGATGCGCACGACCGGCTCCAGACCGATGTTCTGCGCGAGCCGGACCGTCATGAGATTGCGCGACAGCTCGACACCGATGCGCATCGGCGTCGGGCCGTAGAACTGTCCGGAATAATTGCTCGGCTTCCAAAGCCCTTGCGTTCCGCCCTGATCAACAACGACGGGCGCATCCAGGATGATCGTCGTCGGCGGCAGCCCGGCTTCGAGCGCGGCGAGATAGACGAACGGCTTGAAGGCCGAGCCCGGCTGGCGCTGCGCCTGGGTGGCGCGGTTGAATTGCGACCCTTCGAAACTCCAACCCCCGGACATCGCCAGCACGCGGCCCGTATGCGGATCGAGGACGACGGCCGCCGCGCCGACATTGGGAATCTGGCGCAGACCGAAGCGGCGCGGCTGCTGGTCGCCCGGCAAGACCTCGACGAGCACGACATCGCCGGGCTGCACGACCTCGCCGACACTGCGCGGTGGATTGCCGACGCGCTGATCCTCGAGCGTACGCCGTGCCCACCGCATCTCCTCGAGCGGCAGGACACCGCGTCCGCCATCGGCGAAGCCAAGCTCCGCACGATCCGCCACGATCGCGAGCACGGCGGCGGCTTGCCACGCGCCGAGCCCCGCGACCTTGCCCGCCTGCTGCAATCTCTGCTGCCACCCCACGCCGAGCTGGATCTGCGCATGCGCGCCACGCCAGCCATGGCGGCGGTCATAGGCGATCATGCCTTTGCGCAGCGCCTCGTCGACGGTCTTCTGGAGCTGCGGATTGAGCGAGGCGCGTACCGACAGCCCGCCCTTGTAGAGCATCTCCTCGCCGAACCGCGCCAGCAGTTCGCGCCGCACATCCTCGGCGAAATAATCGGCGCGCGCCGTGTCCAGCGCCTCGGCGCGGTTGCGCACCGCGAGCGGCGTCGCCTTGGCGCGATCGTACTCGGCCACCGACAGCTTGCCGTCGTCGAGCATGCGGCCGAGCACCCAGTCGCGCCGATCCTTTGCGCGATCCGGGTAACGCTGCGGATTGTAGTTGTTGGGTGCTTTGGGCAGCGCGGCGAGAAAGGCGGCCTCATGCACTTCCAATTCGTCGAGTGACTTGCCGAAATACATCAGCGCCGCGGACGCGACGCCATAGGCTTGGAAGCCGAGATAGATCTCGTTGAGATAGAGTTCCGCGATGCGTCGTTTGGGCAGCGCCTCCTCGATGCGCATCGCGAGCAAGGCTTCCTTGACCTTGCGCTCGATGGAGACCTCGTTCGAGAGCAGGAAATTCTTGGCGACCTGCTGCGTGATCGTCGACGCGCCGACCGGACGCTTCTGACCCCAATTCTGCGCGTTGGTGACGGCCGCCCGGATGATGTCGGGCACGCTGATGCCGGGATGCGTCCAGAAGCTCTTGTCCTCGGCCGAAATGAACGCTTCGACGATGCGCGGCGGCATCGCGTCGATCGGCACGAACAGACGACGCTCGATGGCGAATTCGGCGAACACCCGCCCGTCACCGGCATGAACCCGGGTCATGATCGCCGGTTGATAATCGGCGAGTTGCGCGTGATCGGGGAGACCGCGGCTCACCTGATAGACGACATACCCGACGCCGCCGACGCTCAGCACCCCGACCGCGACGACGAACGCGAAGAGCCACGCGAACACGTTGCCGACGGCACCCAGAACACGGCGCTGCGCACGACGCGGCTTGGCTGCCTTGGCCGGCTTCGGCGGCGGCGACGGCGACGGTTCAGCGGAGCGCTGGGTTGCTTCGGGGGTGGGTGTCTCGCTCACGGCCCGGGTTCTATCATGGGCGGCCGCAGCGAACAGTGGCCGTTTGACAGTTTTCCGGCACGGCCTGGTTCGCGCCAAGGTCGCACCTGCGCGACCGGCCTAACGCACCGCCGCAGCCGCGAAGAATGAATCCACGGCACGCTGCAGGGCCAGGCCGACGCGGCGCCTGTGTTCCCCCTGTTTGAGCAGCGCCTCGTCCTGACGGTTCGACAAATAGCCGAGTTCCAGCAGGACGGCGGGGACGTCGGGTGCCTTGAGGACCGCAAATCCCGCGAACCGGTGCGGGCTGACCGGGATGATGCGGATCTCACGGCCGAGTTCTCGCACCAGGACTTGGGCGAAACTCGCGGAGCGGTTCATCGTCTCGCGCTGCGCCAGATCGATCAGGATGTTCGCGACCTCGCGACTCTCCTGGGTGAGGTCGACGCCGGCGATGATGTCGGCGCGGTTCTCGCGCGCCGCCAGCGCTGCGGCTTCAGCGTCGGAGGACGTATCCGACAGCGTGTAGACCGACGCACCGCGCGTATCGCTGCTGCCGATCGAATCGGCGTGGATCGAGATGAACAGTTCAGCCTTGACGATACGCGCGCGCTGAACGCGTTCCCGCAGACGCAGGAACTCGTCCCGATCGCGGGTCAAATGCACGCGGTAACGCCCGGTCGATTCGAGTTGGCGCTTGGCCTCGCGCGCCACGGCCAGGGTAATCGTCTTCTCATACGTGCCATTGATGCCGATCGCGCCCGGATCCTGGCCGCCATGTCCGGGGTCGAGCACCACGATCCGTCGGCCAGGCGGACGCTGCAGCGGCGCCGGGCGGCCCGGGTTGCGTCCAGCCGCGACCGTCGGCGGCGTGACGGGCGGCGGTTTGGATATTGCGGCCACGTTTGGTGGCGTCACGTCAGCCGGCACCGGCTCGGGGTCAGCGGCGGGCGGTTGCGGGACCGACACGTGGGCCGGCGATGGGGTCGGCGGCACGCGCACAATCTGCGGCTCCGGCGGTGTGTAGACATTCCGCAGCAAGTCACTGGTTCCAATCCAATTTTGCGCATTGGCATGGAATGTTGCGCGGCTCGTCGGCTCGAGGTCGAAGACCAGCCGCGCCGTGCCGCGGGGCGCGCCCAAATCGTAGGAAACGCGCTTGACCTGAACCGGCATCGCGAGGTCGACCACCAACCGGGCACTCGCGCCATCCTTGCGCCCATAGCGCCATCCCGCCACGGCGCCACTCGGCGCGGCGCCTTGCGTCAGCGCCCAGCGCGCATCCGCCAGATCGACCACCAGACGCATCGGTTCGTCGAGCACGAAGACTTGCGGATCGAGCCGCCTGTCGAGATCGATGGTGATCTGCAGCCCCAGCGAGTCGGTCGTGCGAACGCCCTGCACGCGCGCCGGCTCGGCCCCGGCGCGGGTGGCGCCAAAGCCCGCGAGGCAACACGCCAGCACGACGGCGATCAGCGGAGGGAATGCTCTAAATAGCGACATATCGCGGTTCATGCAGGGTCCAACCACGGGATATAGCCGCATGCCGCAGGCCCCGGCAACGCGCCAGAGCACATCTCGCGCCTGACGCAACGGTTGTAGAAATTCACCATCCTCGGTAAGGTCCGCGACATCGTTCGCTTCAGCGGCGGCCCGGCATGCCTTTTCCAAGGCGAGCTGACGGCGCCGGTCGCCCCCCTCGGAGAGCGGCCTTGCGAACGGCGAACGACGACACACAAACGATCGATTCCGTGAGTTTAACCGCCTCAGCCTTTTCACCGCCAACCAAGTCTGCCGCCGATCAGGCGGCCGATCGACCGTGCTTAGCCTCCGGGCTCCGCCAGGTCAGGTTGGGTGAATTGTGCTCGGCGGCTGTCGCCATCCGGCTAAGCGCCGGCAGGACGACCCCAAGGATCGCGCCCCGCGCGATCGACGTCCTCCGTCTCGGCGCTCCGCCACCCCTATTGCGGAGACAACCATCCCATGCCCAAGCGTATGCTTATCGACGCGACCCATCTCGAAGAGACCCGGGTCGTCCTCCTGAACGGAACTCGGCTTGAAGAGTACGATTTCGAGACTTCGACCAAGAAACAACTCAAAGGAAACATCTACCTCGCCAAGGTGACGCGCGTAGAGCCGTCACTCCAGGCGTGCTTCGTCGAATTTGGCGGCGGCCGTCATGGCTTCCTGGCTTTCGGCGAGATCCATCCCGATTACTGGCAGATCCCCGTCGCCGATCGTGAAGCGCTGCTCGCGGAGCAGCGGCGCCACGCCGAGCGCGACCAGGATCACGACGGCGACGAGCCGAGCGCGGAGACGGAAGGACGTCCGGCGCGTCGGCGCCGGCGCGACAGCCGTGAGTCGCGTGAAGAAACCGAGCGCAGCGAAAACCGGGATCAGGCGGATCGCGATCTATCGAGCGAGCCGGGTGCGGCCTTCCCGATGCCGAGCGATGCCGAGGCGAGCGTTCCACCGCCCGACGCCGTCGAGCCGACGGAGACGGTTTCACCGCTGCTGAGCCCATGGGACGTGCCGCTCCAGCCGATGCCGTTGGACGTGCCGAGCGACCGCATCGTCGGGCCGGAACCGAGCGAGGCCTCCGGTGAAACGGCGAGTCCCGGCGGCGAGATGCCGGGCACGCCGCTCGACGCCACGCAAGAGCCGACCATCGAAGCGGATAGCGACCCGCTGCCGGCGCCGGTGCCGCTCGAATCGATCGGCGGCGAAGGCGCGGATGACGACGACGACGACGAGGAAGAGACCCGTCGGCCCAGGTTCAAGCCGATGCGCCACTACAAGATCCAGGAAGTGATCAAGCGCCGCCAAGTGCTGCTGGTCCAGGTCGTGAAGGAAGAGCGCGGCAACAAGGGCGCCGCGTTGACCACCTACATTTCCCTCGCGGGTCGCTATTGCGTGCTGATGCCCAACACGACGCGCGGCGGCGGCATCTCCCGACGCATCACGTCGGCGCAGGATCGCAAGCGGCTGAAGGACATCATGCATGATCTCGACGTGCCGGATGGCATGGCGGTGATCTTGCGGACCGCCGGCATGGAACGCGCCAAGCCGGAGATCCGCCGCGACTACGAATATCTGATGCGGCTGTGGGACGACGTGCGCGAGCTGACGCTGAACTCGCGCGCGCCCACGCTCGTCTACGAAGAAGGTTCGCTGATCAAGCGCTCGATCCGCGACCTCTTCACGCGTGACATCGACGAGGTCCAGGTCGAAGGCCAGGAGGGCTACGACGCCGCTCTCGCCTTCATGAAGATGTTGATGCCCGATCATGCGGAGAAGATCCGGCTCTACGACGATCCGCAGATTCCGCTGTTCCAGCGCCATCAGGTCGAAGCCCAACTCGACGAGATGCACGAGAGCAGCGTGCGGCTGCGCTCGGGCGGCTACATCGTGCTCAACCAGACCGAGGCGCTGGTCGCGATCGACGTGAACTCGGGGCGTGCGACGCGCGAGCGTCACATCGAGGAGACGGCGCTCAAGACCAATCTCGAGGCCGCCGACGAAGTCGCGCGCCAGGTGCGGCTCCGCGATCTCGCCGGTCTGATTGTGATCGACTTCATCGACATGGAAGATTCGCGTCACATCGCCCAGGTCGAACGGCGGTTGAAGGAAGCGATGCGCTCCGACCGCGCGCGGATCCAGATCGGCAGGATCTCGCCTTTCGGCCTGATGGAGTTGTCGCGCCAGCGGCTACGTCCGTCGCTCGCGGAAGTCTCGACGCAGAAATGTCCGCATTGCAGCGGCTCGGGCTTCATCCGCTCCACCGAGTCGACGGCGCTACGCGTCCTGCGTGGCATCGAGGAGGCGGGCACCAAGTCGCACTCGGCGGCGATCAAGGTCAGCGTGCCGGCCAGCGTGGCCATTTACATCCTCAATCAGAAACGTATCGCGCTGTCGCTGATCGAACGCCGGCACGATCTCGAGATCACGTTCGATCCCGACGATTCCCTGGTTCCGCCCAACTACCGGCTCGAGAAGCTCAAGATCCGGGATCGCGACGACATCGGGCCGGCCCCGGTGCGCGCCGGCGTCGACATGCCCGAGGACGAGCCTCGGCCGCTCGCCGCGGAAGAGCCGCAAGACCGCAGCTACGAGCCACCCGCACGCTCGGCGCCGCCGCGTTCGGAAGGCGCGGAAGCGACCGAGGACGCCGAGGCATCACCGCAGGGCGACGACGCGAGACGTGGACGCAAGCGGCGCCGCCGACGGGGTCGTGGCCGTGGTCGCGAGGATGGCGGCCCGCAGAACGGCGCGGCGCAGGCTGGCGGCGACGAATCGGCGCCGTATGGCGGCACCGACATGGCGGAAGCATCGCCGATGGCCATGCAGGCCGGCGAGCCTGGGGCACCGGACGTGGCGTCGGATGGCGGCGATGAACCGGGTGTCGCGCGTGCCGATCTCGAGCGGATTGGTGACGACGATCGTCCGGAAGGACAGCGTAATGCAGCGCGTGAGGGACAACCCGGAGGCGACGATGAGTCCGGTCGACGTCGGCGGCGCGGCCGGCGCGGCGGCCGGCGGCGGCGTCCCAATGAGGGCCCGGAGGGCACGACGCCCGCCCCGGATTTCCAGGAAGCCGCGATGCCGGTCGCGCAGCCGGTTGCAGCGCCGCAGGATCCCGATGACGAGCTTCGGGCGCGCGCACGCGAACTCTATGCGCCGTCCTCGCGCTTCGGCGAAGACCCGGTGACACCGCCGGCGCCGAGCCCGCGCGCGGAAGCCCATGAGTGGCCGTGGAATCGGCGAACGGAGATCCAGCCGCCAACCACGGTGACGATCACGCCGACGGCCGCAGACATGCCGCCCCCGGCGGCGATGGACGCCGAGATTCCGGTGGCTGCGATGATCACGGCGCCGGCTGTCATCGCCGCGACCCCGCCGGCCGCACCCACGCCAGCTCCGGAACCGGTCCCGGCGGCGATAGTTGCTGAGACCGAGCCGCAGCAGGGTCCGGCGCGTAAGGGCTGGTGGCGTCGTCTCACGAGCTGACGATTTTTCACGACGCGGTAGCAACGGGCGGCTCTTCCGAGGGCCGCCCGTTTTTCATTCCTCACCGCATGGTGTCGATCACGCGACGCCGCGCCAGCGCGTCAATCGACGGGTCGCCTCGGACATATCGTCGATCGTGCCGGCAAAAGAGAACCGCACGTAGCGCGCGCCGCGTGCCGGATCGAAATCGATCCCGGGCGTTGCGGCCACGCCGGCCTCGTCGAGCATGCGTCGACAAAACGCGGCACTGTCGTTGGTCATGTGGCCGACATCGCAATAGAGATAGAACGCGCCGTCCGCCGGCGCGAAATCGATGAAGCCTGCCTTCGGCAGCTCGGCGATCAGGAGATCGCGATTGGCGCGATACTGCGCCACCTTGGCTTCGAGCTCCTCGGTACAGGTGAAGGCGGCGATCGCCGCGTGCTGCGGCAGGGTCGGCGGCGAGATGAACAGATTCTGCGCCAGCACTTCGACGGGACGGATGAGATCCGCGGGCAGCACCATCCACCCGAGGCGCCATCCCGTCATCGCGTAATATTTCGAGAAGCTGTTGATCACGACCGCGCTGGGGCTGGACGCCAAGGCGGTACTCGCCGCGCCGCTGAAAACGATGCCGTGGTAGATCTCATCGGAGATGAAGCGCACGCCGCGGCGATGGCACCAATCCGCGAGTTGGGCGAGCTGCTCGGTGTCGAGCATCGTGCCGGTCGGATTTGCAGGGCTGGCGACGATCAGCCCGTCCAGCGGCCCGGCCGCCTCGAGCAACGCGACGGTCGGCTGGAAGCGCACGCGCGCGTCGACGGGAATACTCACGACATCGATGCCGAGCGCCGAGAGAATGTTGCGGTAGGCCGGGTAACCCGGCTCCGCCAACGCGACCCGATCGCCTGCGTCGAACGCCGCCAGAAACGCGAGAATGAATCCCGCCGAGGATCCCGTCGTGACGACGATGCGGTCCAACGCCACGTCGGAGTCGTAGGCACTGCGATAATGACTCCGGATGGACTCGCGCAGGAGCGGCAACCCGAACGTCTCCGTATAACCGAGCTTGTCGGCATAGAGCGCGCGGGCCGCCGCATCGAGGACACGTCGCGGCGCGCCGGTTCCGGGCTGACCGATCTCGAGATGCACAGAGCGCCCCGCGGCATTCGACGCGCCACGATCACGCGCCGTCGCGGCGCGCAGCACGTCCATCACCATGAACGGGGCGATCGCGCTGCGCCTCGCCGCCTTGAGCGCCATCGCTATGCGATCCGTTAGCGAACGCCGCCGACGGCCAAACCGTGGCCGCGCGTATCCGCGCGCACGCGGCATGTCGTCGGCTCGTCGATCAATCCACCGGTGCAGGAAATCGCGTTGATGCGTGCGATCTCACCGCCGGGGACCAGGCGATGACCGCGTGTGGCGAGCCCCGGATAGCGCTGCGCGGCACCCTCCTCGGCACGCAGCTCGTCGCTGCCGCCGACGGGGGAGAGTCGTGGCCGGTCCATCGCCTCGTCGAGCGGTCGCCGTTCCAGTGTCGTCGCCAACGCCGTCTGCACGAGGGCGGTGGCTGCGCCAGGACCGTTGCCGGCGCCGCCGGCGAACACGACTTGACCGGTATTGGCCCGCGTCGAGAGCGAGAAGGTCCCGCCGTAAGATCGCACCGCCATCATCAGATCGAGCGAGGCGGTGCCGCGCAAAGCGGCCGGCGATGGCGCCGCGAGCACGACGCCGTTGGCGACACGGCCGCTGCCAAATCGCGCGCCCATCGATACGGCGCATGCGACGGCGCCGCCCTCCTTGTCGGCCGCAACCAATGTCGTGGTCGCCGGCTCTTCGACGAAGCCGCCGGCGGGCTTTGCGCTGGCGCGCTGCTGCGGGCGGTAATCGGCCATCAACGACGCTGCGCGCTGCGCCGATGTATAGGCGCCGACAATGCCGAAATCGGCCAGATCGAGATTGGCCCAGGTTTGGGTCTCCGCCATCGCGCGACGCGACGCTTCGACCAGCAGATGCGGCTGCTCGTCGCGCGACGCGGCTTGCCACCGCGGCAACAGCATCTGCCAGAGCTGGGCCTGATACAGACCCGCATTCGCCGGCGGCGGCGCGAACGCAACGCGCAACCCTTCGAAATTCACGGCCACCGGTGCGCGCAGTTCGGGCGCCGCCGACCGGAATTCCTCGGACGTGAAGCCTGCGCCCGCAGCGCGCGCGGCTGCCACGAAGGCCGGCGCCTCCGGCCCCTCGTGGAATTCCTTGCCGCCGCGGGAGCGGAGCACGGCCAAGGTATTGGCCAGATCCGGCTGGACGAGTTGGTCGCCTTCGCGCACGGGAGCGCCGTTGCGCTGGTAGATGCGCGCGAGTTCGGGACTTGCCGCGATGATGCCCGAGGCGTCGGCGAGTTCACGCGCGAGCGCGCGCGACACCGGCGTTCCGAAGCGCGCCAGCCCCTCGGCCGGCGCCACGACCTGTTCCCACCGCGAACGCCCGTAGCGCCCCTGCATGATGAAGAAACCGCGTGCGTTCATCGGCACCGTCACACCGCCGGCAGCGGTGCCACGCGCCATGAAATCGACCGCCTCGATGCGATTCAGTTTGGCATCGAAGACCAGACAGACGCCGCTGCCGCCCAGCGATGCCGAACCCGGCAAGGTGACGGACAAGGCGAAATAGGCGGCGGTGGCGGCATCAACCGCGGAGCCTCCGGCGGCCAGGATGTCACGCGCCACGATGGCCGCACGCGGCTCATCCGCGGCGGCGCCGCCGACGAAAGCCGCCGGCGGCCCACCGGATGGCGCGCTCGACGAACACGAAGTCGCCATGATGGCGACCAATGCTAGAGCAAGCTTGCTTGGACGCCGGAGTTGGGCGTGTTTAACTGCTTTTGTCTGTGGGAGAGGCGACACGGACCTGGGCGCCTCGGACCTGCGGCGATCGTCGCGAGAATCCGCAGCGTGTCGGCGA
>JANNTF010000070.1:0-8890 GCA_031403455.1 Alphaproteobacteria bacterium
AGCCAGCCCGAGGCCGCACGCAGCCGGCCTAGCAGCGCGACGTCCGAGATCGACGCCAGCCCCGCCGCTTCCGCCCACGCCGCCGTTCCTCGCAGCGACAGATCCGTTGCGCCGTAGATCAGCGCCAGACGCAGCAGCTTCTCGGGGCTGCCCACACCGCGCGCGCGAACGAACGCGCGTGACACGCGCGCAGTGTTTCCAAGATCGAGCCCAGCAGGAAGCCGGCGCAGCAGCGTCGACCATCCAGAATCATCAAGCAGCGCTTCACCCATGCCAGCTTGAATCAGCCCAAAACCAGCCCGTCAAGCACTTATCTTAGCGCCTATGGGCTCCGTCCCCGGTTACCCGGTCCCCGGTTACCCCAATGCTTTCTGAATATCCGCGATAGATGCCTTGGTAAGAGTTTTACCGACCTCGGATACCAGCCGATTCTGAACCTCCTTGTGCAATGTCGGGCGGATTTGGCCCAAGGTCTGTGGATCGGCGATCAGGACCAGCGCCGCGAAGTTTCCGTTGTGGGCACGGCGATAGAGTTCTTTTGCCAGTTGTTTGGCGAATGTGGCCTCGTCAGTCTCTTGGTCTGACGACTCTGCTGGACGCATTCCCGCAGGCCCGCCATCGAGAAGATTGGTGGGCTTGAACTCGCCGTCGGCTGACAACACAATTTTGCTCTCATGACCAGCATTGCGGAAGAACCGCGCGCCCGTGCCATCGGCCACGACAATAAGTGCATTGTGGGGAATCTTGTCTGCCATCATAAATCTCCTATTGTTTTCGGTCTTCAATAACGTGGTTGGACGTCCCGGAAGAATCGAGGGGAAGAATCGGGGTCAGCATGCGATTCTTCGGATGGGCGACTCGATCGCGAGGCGCAGCGGCGGCAGGTGGTCTGTGATGATCGGCCATAGTTGCGTCGGGTCGACCTCATCGTAGTAGTACCGCGGAATCAAAACCTCTCCAGGTTTGATTTTCGCCCCGCAATCCGCGGTTCTGGAGTCACGCCGCCAGCGTCATCCGGAACCCCTCGCGGGCGGCGGCGGCGGCCAGGCGGTCGTCGAGGCAGACGAAGTCGAGGCTGCGGGGCTCGTGCTCGGACGCGATCACGGCAGCGGCGAGTTGGAGCGAGTCCGCGGCGCACAAGGGATGCACGCGCAGCAGGCGCTGGGCCATGGCGCGCACCTGGGCGGACGGGATGACCTCCGACCATGCCGCGGCAAGTGCCTCGAGTTGATCGAGGGCCGCGCCGGCCTCGGCATTGGACAGCGAGCCGTCGCGCTCGCGTCGCGCGACCGCCGAGGCGCACTCGATCGGCGTCGCCCACCACACGAGCATGACAGGGTCGTTCGCGAGCAGCGCGCTCACCCGCTCACGCGACTCCTCGGCGGCAAGCAGGGCGACAATTGCGGACGAGTCCCAGAACCTCATCGTCCTTCTTCGCGCTCGTCGAGCAGCGCCTGCACGAGGCTGCGTTTGGGCTTCGGCAATGCGCGACGCAATTGCTTGGGCGCGATCGCTCCGCTGCCGCGCCGGATGATTCCCGCGCGCTCGAGTCGCGTAAGCCGGTCGTCGCCCTGTCGCGCCGGGTCGACCCGCTCAAGCCGTGCGATCGGCTTGTCGCGATCGAGGATGAGCACGCTCGCGCCCGCCTTGACCTTTGCGAGGTAGGCGCTGAGCTGGTTCTTCAGCTCCGAAATGGTGACCTTTTCCATCTGGCCAACTTAGCCAGAACGAAGAGGCCGATCAAGCTTCCGACGGGGATTCGGATCCGGATAGCGATTTTGCCCGTCACGCCGCGACGGCCCATCGGTCGGGATCCTCGGACGCGCCGATGAGGGCGAGGCCTTGCGAGATGGATTCGAACTGGTCCGCCGAGGTGAGCTTTTGCTGGCCGAAGCGCTCGGCGAACAGGCGCTGGACGGCGGGCACGAAGGAGGTGCCGCCGGTCAGGAACACTTTTTCGATCTCGTGCGGCGTGACCTTCGATGTCTCCAGCACCTGATCGACAGTGGCTGCGATGCGCGCCAGATCCGCGCTGATCCAGCTCTCGAAATCCGAGCGGGTGATCGTCGAGCGGATGTCGATCCCGGCAGTGACGAATTGGAACTCGACTGCATCGCGCGTCGATAGCGCGACTTTGGCCGCGGAGACCGCGCGATAGAGCGCAAAGCTGAGATCATCCTCGATCAATCTGATGAAGTCGCACAGCGGCTCCGGATCGAGCGCGCCGCGCGCAAGCTCGCGCAATTCGCGTAGATCGGTACCGCCTTTCATGAGCGCGAGTTCATTCCATCGCGAGAGCCTGACATAGTAATGGGCCGGCAACGGAAGCAATTTCCCGAACGAGCGGTAACTGCCGCCCTTGCCGAGACGCGGCGACACCAAGCGGTCGACGATGCGGGCGTCGAACGCATCTCCGGCAATGCCGATGCCGGCATGGCCCAGCGGCTCCGCCCGCAGCGCGCCGTCGGATTTCGCGAAGCGCATGATGGAAAAATCGCTGGTGCCGCCGCCGAAATCGGCGACCAGCACGGTCGCGTCGCGGTCGAGCTTGCGGGCAAAGGAAAAGGCCGCGCCGACGGGCTCATAGACATAGCGGGCGTTGCGGATTCCGAGCCGGCCGAACGCGTCGCGATAACGCTGCATCGCCAGGGCATCGTCCGGATTGGAGCCGGAGAATCGCACCGGTCGGCCGATGATGATGCGCGAGGCGGCAAGGTCGAGGCCGGCTCCGGCGTGGCGCGTCAGCGTGCGCAGAAAGGCCGCCAGCAGATCCTCGAACTGGAAGCGCTGTTGGAAAATCGCGGTGGATTGGAAGCTTTCGCTTGCGGCGAAATTCTTGAGCGACTGGATGAACCGCAGCGGTTCGCTCCCCTCCAGGAAGCGTTCGATCGCCCAGGGTCCGCCCTCGGCGCGCGGCGGAAGACCGGCGCCGCGATGCTCCTGCCAGAAGCACAAGGCCGAGGCGTAGACGCTCTGCGTGATGCCGCCATGCTCGAAGCGGATGGTCTCCACACGCCCATCGCCGGTCGCGACGGCGACGACAGTGTTGCTCGTGCCGAAATCGATGCCGATCGACGCGGCGGGCGGGACGCTCGACATGGAGGATTCCGGCTGAGAACGAGGGCGCGTTGCCTAGCGGCGCCGCTTCAATCGCGGTCCGGCGCCCCCAGCGGGAACAGCGGTCGGAACGATCGCGCTTCCTCTACCGCGCGGGCGAAAGACGGACGGGCAAGCAGCCGCGCACGGTAGGCGCGCAGCATGGGAAATGCCGCGGAGATCCGGTGCGTCCAATCCGCGTAGAACAGCGACGGCGCGGCCGCGCAATCCGCCAGCGTGAACTCCGCGCCGGCCGCCCAGATCCTGCCGGCAAGCTGTCCTTCGAGCCAGGCATAGGCGCGCTCCAGTCTTTCCCTGGCGATGACCAGTCCTTCCTCGCTTTTCACCGGGACCCGCTTCAGCGCAGCGTCTACCGCGACCTGCATCGCCTCCATCACGTGCAGGTCGAAGAAGCGGTCGAGAAAGCGCACGTCCAGCGCGGCCATCGGGTCCGCGGGCAGCAGGCGCACCGGACCGGGATGCGCGAGCTGCAGATGCTCGATGATGATGCTGGTCTCGACGATGTCGCGCGCGCCGTCCACCAGCAGCGGGAATTTGCGCAGCGGCCAGCGTCGCAGCCATTCGACGGCGTGAAGCGGCGTGTCCGGCCCGAGGCAGCGGAACTCGAATTTCGTGGCGTTCTCGTACAGCGCGATGAGGACCTTCTGCGTGTACGAGGAGAAAGGATGACCGTAGAGCACGAGCGGCATCGCGGGATCTCCAGAAAACTCAGCGGCCCTGGCGCAGCGCCGCGCCGAAGGCCTCGAACAGGGCCTGATTGATGAAGTTGCTCTGGGGGTCGTATTCGGCGTGCCATTGGACGCCCAGCGCGAAGCTCGGCGCATCGGCGATGCGGATCGCCTCGATCGTGCCGTCCTCCGCCACGCCCTCGACCACCACGCGCCCGCCGGGATCGAGGATCCCCTGGCCGTGGAGCGAGTTCACGCGGATCGTCTCGCAGCCGAAGATCGCGGCGAAGATGCCGCCCCGCACCAGTCGCACCTCGTGGCGATCGGCGAAGATCACGTCCTGGTCGGGATGGATCTCGCCAGACTCCAGCCGCGGCATGCGATGGTTCATGCGGCCCGGAAGCTCGCGGATCTCCGGATGCAGCGAGCCGCCGAAGGCGACGTTCATCTCCTGGAGGCCGCGGCAGATGCCGAGCAAGGGCACGCCGCGCTCGACGCAGGCGCGGACCAACGGCAGGGCGACGGCGTCGCGGTCGAGGTCATAGGGCTCGTGGCGTGGATCGGGCTCGGCGCCGAAATGCGTGGGATGGACATTGGCGCGGCCGCCGGTCAGCAGGATGCCGTCGACCGCGCCGAGCAGCGCGTCGATCTCGGTGATTTCGGGCAGGCCCGGAAAGATCAGCGGCAGCGCGTCCGCCACGTCGGCGACCGCACGCAGATTGCGCTGACCCACGGCCTGCACGTCGAAGCGGTTCTCGATGCGATGGGCGTTCGCGATCACGCCGACCACGGGTTTGCTCATGTCAGGGCCTCGGCTCTCACTCGTCTTGCACGGCGCAAGGCTAGGCGGTGTCGACCAACCGTAGCCAGTGCTCGATGGAAGTAAAGTGGCCGAGGAGCGGTCCCTACCAGGATGCGACTACCGTGAAGGCCAGTCACGCTTCGTCGGCATTGCCTGGTCGATCCATCCTGCGTCAAGCTTCGAGGAAGGTGCCGACGGCGCAGGACCAGCTCATCACGCTCAAACGCCTGGAAGGATTCAGCCCATGCTCAAACACGGAAACTCAGCCAGCAGCCGCGACGTCGCGACGCTGCTCCACCCGCAGACCAATTTCCGCGCCCATGAGCAGAACGGCGCGTTCGTGATGACGCATGGCGAGGGCGTGCGCGTCTTCGACGAGAACGGCAAGGACTACATCGAGGGCATGGCCGGGCTGTGGTGCGCCTCGCTCGGCTTCAGCGAGAAGCGTCTCGCCGAGGCGGCGATGCGGCAGATGACGAAGCTGCCCTACTATCACATCTACAATTCGAAATCGCACGACCCGGCAATCGAGCTGGCGGAGCGCGTGCTCGCGCTGATGCCGGTGCCGATGTCGAAAGTGTTCTTCGCGAATTCCGGTTCGGAGGCGAATGACAGCGTCGTGCGCCTCGTCTGGTACTACAACAACGCGCTCGGCCGGCCGAAGAAGAAGAAATTCGTGTCGCGGCAGAAAGCCTTCCATGGCTCGACGCTGGTCGCGGGCAGCCTCACCGGCCTGCCGCATCTGCATCGCGACTTCGACCTGCCGCTCGCCGGCATCGTGCACACCGACTGCCCGCACCATTATCGCTTCGCCAAGCCCGGCGAGAGCGAGGAGGATTTCGCGACCAGGCTCGCCGACAATCTCGAGAAGCTGATCGTCGCCGAGGGCGGCGCCGAAACCTGTGCGGCCTTCATCGCCGAGCCGGTGATGGGCGCGGGCGGCGTGATCGTGCCGCCGCGCACGTATTTCGAGAAGGTTCAGAAGGTGCTCAAGAAATACGACATGCTGATGGTCGCCGACGAGGTGATCTGCGGCTTCGGGCGCACCGGCAACATGTTCGGCTCGCAGACCTTCAACATCCAGCCGGACATCATGGTCGTCGCCAAGGCGCTGTCCTCGGCCTACCTGCCGATCTCCGGCGTGATCCTGTCCGACACGGTTTACCAGGTGCTCGCCGACCACTCGGCGCGCTTGGGCATGTTCGGCCACGGCTTCACCTATTCGGCGCATCCCGTGGCCGCGGCCGTCGCCGTGGAGACGCTGAAGATCTACGAGGAGCGGGACATCCTCTCGCATATCCGCAAGGTCGGTCCGCGCCTGCAGGCGGGCTTGCGCCAGTTCGCCGATCACCCGCTGGTGGGCGAAGTGCGCGGCGTGGGTCTCGTCGGCGCGATCGAGATGGTCGCCGACAAGGCGACCAAGCAGCCCTTCGCGCCGGAGCAGCGCGTCGGCCCCTCGATCGCCAAGGCGGCGGAGGAGAACGGCCTGATCCTGCGCGCGATGGGCGACTCGCTCGGCTTCTCGCCGCCGCTGATCATCACCGAGGACGAGATCGACCAATTGCTGACCCGCTTCGGCCGCGCGCTCGACAGCGTGTCGAAGCAGATGCGGCGGGAGGGATTGAAGCCGGCGGCCTGATCGTGGTGATTCTATGTGTGGCCGGCGTCGCGTTGCTGTTGTCCCGCTCTAATTAAACCCGGCGAGGTTTTCGGTGGAGGTTTTCGCATGAAGATCACCGCGGTCCGGATCCGCTGCCTCACCGGCACGATGGCGACCGATGGGCCGTTCTGGGAGGACCGGCTGATGCGTCCCGTGGACATCTATCCCGAGCACCGCGCCGATCCCGCGCACGAGGGCGGAACGCAGCTCGATGCGAAGCGCTTCCGTCTGGCGCAGCACTTCCTGCAGATCGACACCGATGACGGCGTCCACGGCATCGCCGGTCCGGTCCGTCCGGATTCCTCGCGGCTGATCCTCAGCCAGCTCGCGCCGCGATTGATCGGCCGCGATCCGCGCGCCACCGAGCTGATCTGGGACCAGCTGCACCGGCTGCAGGTGCACGGGCGCCAGGGCGATCCGATGATCGCGCTGTCGGCCGTCGATTGCGCGCTATGGGACCTCAAGGCGCGCTGGCTCGGCCAGCCGCTGTGGCGCCTGCTCGGCGGACCGACGCGCGAGTCGATCCCGGCCTATGCCTCGATGCTCGGCTTCGCCGTCGGTGATCCGGGCCTCGTGCGCGAGCGCGCGCTGGCGCACAAGGCGCTCGGCTTCACCGCGCAGAAATGGTTCTTCCGCCACGGGCCGATGGAAGGGCAGGAAGGCCTGAAGAAGAACGTCGCGCTGGTGCGCACGCTGCGCGAGGCGCTGGGCGACGATTACGACCTGATGTTCGACTGCTGGCAGAGTCTGCATTTCGACTACGCGGTCGATCTCTGCACGCGCATCGAGGAGTTCCGCCCGCGCTGGCTCGAGGAGGCGTTCATGCCCGACCGCATCGACTCGTATGTGCGGCTCAAGGCCAAGACGCGCATCCCGCTCTCGGGCGCCGAGCACGAGTACACGCGCTGGGGCTTCAAGCGCTTCATCGACGCCGGCGCGCTCGACGTGCTGCAGCCCGACATCTACTGGTGCGGCGGGTTGTCCGAGACGCTGAAGATCACCGCGCTGGCGACCACGCATGACCTGACCGTGATTCCGCACGGGCACTCGACGCCGATCGGCATGCATTTCTCGGCCGCGCAGTCGCCGATCCACACGCCGCTGATCGAGTATCTGGTGAAGTGGAACGCCATCAACATGCATTTCCTCGCGAAGCCGACGCTCCCCGAGCAGGGGTCCATCCGCGTCACCGACGCGCCCGGCATCGGCATGGACCTCGATCCCGCACGCATCGAGTCAGAGACCGAACTCGCGATGTGACGTCCGGAAGTGTGGACCGGGGACTCGGCATCGGGAAATTGCACGTCCCCGATTATCCGCTGTATGTACTTGCGGCGGTGCCGATTTCCGGCAGCGCGCAGCGGCCGGAACGCAGGACGCCTATCTGTGCGTTCCTGATGCCTCCACTGGCTTCAAGTACGAGACGGTGAGGCGGGGCGATGTTCTCGGTCTCCCGTGACAGCGATGAAAGTGTCAACAGACATTTCATACACCACTTATTGCTGATATGCCTGCCACCGTCTTGAGCAGTACGGCACGGGGAAATCAGGATGGTCGAGTGGTTGATTGCGAACTGGGGAAACATCGTTGGGGTCGTTGGTGTTGTGTTCGCGCTGTACTTCGGTTTGAAGAAATCGAAGTATAAGAAGCTTACCTACGTCATCCGTAGTAGCAACATCTTCACCGGACTGGAACACACGATCCCCGACGTGGAAGTCAGGTTTCCCGGCTACGGATTGCCAGTCAACCGGCTGACTGTCACTAAGGTGGCGTTCTGGAACGCGGGGACAGAGACAATTCCCAGTCAGGACGTCGTGATGGAAAATCCCCTCTTCCTCCGCGCGAAAACTGGAGTGGCAATCCTGTCGGTGCGTGTTATCGATTGCACCAATCGATATAATAAAGTTGACACTAGGCTTGACGGTCAGCGGATGGGAGCAGCGATCACCTTCGACTACCTCGACCAGAACGATGGCGCGTTGCTTCAGATCTTCCACACCGGCTTGGGCAATGACGATATCCAGCTGGAAGGTACGATCAAAGGTGTGCGGTCCATTCAGCGGCGTCCTCTCATCACGCCACAGTCCACGAAGCAACTGTCTCGGGGGTTGGCGGTTCCCGTCCTATGCATTTTCTGGGTTCTGTTGACCGTAGTTGCGTATGCGGCGATCAGTGCGCCGCATTTTCTTGCGAAGGCCGGTAGCATGACCGAGTTGGACATTACTATAATCAGCGGCGTCATCCTATTGGGATTCCTCATAACGGGAGGAGTAGCATATTCCCTCTACACCACGGCCGTGCCGAAGGGTCTTTCTAAGATTCACTGGCGTGAATCCTGATGGGGCTTGACACGTCATTCAAGAGCCCGCGCGGGGACGCTTCGTGAAATTCGATCCAGCGTCGATTTGGGCGACGCGGGATTGGCGCCGGAAAATCGACGCTGGATCGAATTTGCTGGATGCCCTTCAGCGACCGCGGCCGGTGCGGCGCCTCGATATTTGTATCGGTCATCGCTGGTCTTTCGATTGCCGCCGGGCGGCGGCCCGGGAGCGGGAAAACTTCCCGGGGAAGACTTGGTCTTCAGCCCGGCACCGCGTCGAACACGCGTCGCAAGCCGCCGGTCTTCTCCGCGAGATATTGGGC
>JANNTF010000071.1:0-6860 GCA_031403455.1 Alphaproteobacteria bacterium
CCGATCCAGAATGGCGCGCAGCAGCTCTACCGCGTGCGCGTTGGACCGGCGCAGAGCATTCCGGCGGCGGACAAGATGCTTGCCGATGTCAGCGATGTCGCGCCTGGCGCCCGTATCACGGTCGAGTGATGGCCGCATGACTGCCTCAATCCGGAGCTAAAGGGCCAAGCCATGATCATGTTTCGCACCGGTGCCGTCAGCCGCCTTTCCATCCTCTCGCTCTGTGCAGCGCTGCTCATGGCCCAGATGGGCGCGTCGGCACAGCAGCAACCGCAGCGGCAACGTGCGCCGCAGCCGGTTGCCCCGGCGGCCGCTCAACCGGCCACGCGCCCCGCCGCGCCTGCGACCACTGCGCTGGTCCCGGAGACCTCGGCGCGGCAGGCGATCATCGCCGACGCGACGACAGGAACGATCCTGTTCGAGAAGAACGCGGATGAGCGCATGGCGCCGTCCTCGATGTCGAAGATCATGACCGCGTATGTCGTCTTCGATGCGCTCAAGCGCGGCGATATGAAGCTCGAGGATGCGCTGCCGGTCTCGGAACGGGCGTGGCGCATGCAGGGTTCCAAGATGTTCGTGCCCTTGGGCGAGCGGGTGAAGATCGACGATCTGCTGCGCGGCATGATCATTCAATCCGGCAATGACGCGTGCATCGTCCTGGCGGAGGGGCTGGCGGGATCGGAAGAAGCCTTCGCCGAGCGCATGAACGCGGTGGCCAAGCAGATCGGATTGACAGGCAGCAATTTTCGCAACGCCTCGGGCTGGCCCGACCCCGATCACTACATGACGGCGCGCGACCTGCTGATCCTCAGCGAGCGTCTGATCGCCGATTTTCCAGAGCTCTATCGGATCTATGCCGAACGCGACTTCACCTACGGCAAGGACGAGAAGGGCAAGCCGATCAAGCAAGGCAACCGAAATCCGCTGCTCTACAAGAGCAATGGCGCCGACGGCATCAAGACCGGTCATACCGAACAGGCCGGTTACGGCCTCACGGCCGCCGCTCTGCGTGATGGGCGTCGGGTCGTGATGGTGCTGAACGGGTGGCCGACGATGAAGGCGCGTGCCGAGGAGAGCGAGCGCTTGCTCGAATGGGCCTATCGCGAGTTTGCGACCTATGTGCTGTTCAAGAGCGGTCAGCCGGTGGAGCAGGCGAATGTTTGGCTCGGCAAGGCGCCGAGCGTCGGCCTCGTCTCGACACGCGATGTGGCCATCACCATACCGCGGCGTCTGCGCCCGCAGGTCGACGTGAAAGTCAGCTTCGATGCGCCGGTGCCGGCGCCGATCCAGAAGGGCCAGCGCGTCGGGGTCGTCGTGGTGAACGTGCCAGAGCGGCCAAGCGTGGAGTTTCCCTTGCACGCGGATGCCGATGTCGAACGTCTCGGCTTTGGCGGGCGGGTGACGGCCACGCTTAGCCATTACGTCTTCGGACGGAAATGACGCGCCGCCGCGGGCGCTTCATCAGCTTCGAAGGCGGCGAGGGCGCCGGCAAATCGACCCAGATCGGCTTGCTGGCGAGCTGGCTGGTCGAGCGCGGATGTGTCGTGAAAACCACCCGCGAGCCAGGCGGTACCGAAGGTGCGGAGCGTATCCGCAAACTCCTGGTCGAGGGCGACGTGAGCGCCTGGACCCCGATGACGGAGGCGTTGCTCCATTATGCGGCGCGGCGCGAACACGTCGTGCGTGTCGTCGAGCCGGCACTGGCAGCCGGCCACTGGGTGCTGTGCGATCGCTTTTCGGATTCGACGATGGCCTATCAAGGCTTCGGCCATCGTCTGGGCCGCGCGCCGATCGCCGCACTTCATCGGACCGCCATCGGCCGCTTCAAGCCAGACCTGACCTTGGTGCTCGATATACCTGTCGACGAGGGTTTGAGCCGGGCCGCGCAGCGCCGTGGCGTCGAAATGCGTTATGAGAACATGGCGATCGATTTCCACGCGCGCGTGCGTCGAGGGTTTCGCGCCATCGCGCGCGCCGAGCCCCGACGCTGCGTGTTGCTCGATGCACGCGTCAGCATCGCGGCGATGCACGAGCAGATCCGAGACACGATCGCGCATCGTCTGCGACTCATCGGGCAACGATGAGCGGTCCCGTCCCGGCGCCGCGCGCGAACGCCGATCTGCGCGGGCACGAGACGGCCGAGAAGCTGCTCCTGGATGCGTGGGTCTCGGGACGTCTGCCGCATGCTTGGCTGATCACCGGATTGCGCGGCATCGGGAAGGCGACCCTCGCGTTTCGGTTCGCGCGCTTCGTCCTCGCGCATGAGTTGCCGGGGACGGCCGGACTCTTCGCCGCCGTGCCGCCGCCGCGCAGCCTCGCGCTCGACGCCGCCAATCCCGTATTCAGACGCGTCGCCTCCGGTGGCCACGCCGATCTGATGGTGCTCGAGCCCGGCATGCTGCACCCGGAGACGAACAAGGAAACGCGCGAGATCGTCGTCGGCCATGTCCGCCGAGCGATCGACTTCTTGAGCATGACGCCGGCCGAAGGCGGCTGGCGTGTGGTGATCGTCGATCAGGCGGAGATGATGAATGCCAACGCGGCCAATGCGCTGCTCAAGATTCTCGAAGAGCCGCATGCGCGCAGCCTGTTGATCCTGGTCACGCCGGCGGCCGGGCGCTTGCTGCCGACGCTGCGGTCGCGCTGTCGTCGCCTCGACGTGCCGCCCTTGCCGCCCAGCCTCGTCGCCGAACTGCTCGCGCAGCATGCGCCAGAACTTGACGCCGACGCCCGCACGGCGATCGCGGCTTTGGCCGAAGGTTCGATCGGCCAGGCCCTCGACCTCGCCGCAGCTGACGGGTTGGACCTCTACAAGAACCTGCTCGATCTCGTCGACGCGCGCGAGGCGCGCGGAGAGGCGACGCACGCCCTTGCGGATCGCATCGGCGGCAACGCGGCGACGGCGCCGGCCGAGTTCCGGCTCTTCCTGGATCTGACCCAGCGTCTGGCGAGCGAGTGTGCCCGGCGCGGCGCCGGCACGGCGGGCCGATCGGGATTTCCGCAGGAGGAGAATGTCATTGAGCGCCTGGCTGCCCGTGGACCCGACGTCTGGATCGCCGCCTGGGACCGGATCAGGCGATTGAGTTCCGCGAGTGAAGGCCTCAACCTCGATCGTCGACAGACCGCCTTGGCGACGATCTTCGCGCTGCGTAACGCGGCCGAGTAACCCATTGCGGCGTGATGCGCGGGTCGCTTGCCTCGGGCCCGGGGGCCCCATATACGAAAGTCCCGTCGCAGCCCCTGGATCCATGCATCACGATGACGCGTTTCTACGTCACTACGCCGATCTACTACGTGAACGATGCGCCGCATATCGGCCACGCCTACACGACCGTGGCGTGCGACGTGCTGGCGCGATTCATGCGACTGGATGGCCGGGACGTGCATTTTCTGACCGGCACCGATGAGCATGGCCAGAAAGTCGAGAAGGCCGCGCGCGACGCCGGGATGTCGCCGCAGAATTTCACCGATCGGGTGTCGCAGAACTTCCGCGATCTGGCCGCCGAGCTCGACATCTCGAACGACGATTTCATCCGTACCACCGAGCCGCGGCATAAAGCGTGCTGCGCCGAACTCTGGCGCCGCATGGCCGCGCGCAAGGCGCCCGATGGCCAGGACAACATCTATCTCGGCAAGTACGCGGGCTGGTACGCCGTGCGCGACGAGGCCTTCTACGGCGAAGACGAGTTGACCACGGGCCCCGACGGTCGCAAACGCGCGCCGTCCGGCGCGGAGGCCGAGTGGGTGGAGGAGCCGAGCTATTTCTTCCGCCTTTCAGCGTGGCAGGATTGGCTGCTCGACTACTACGCGAGCGTCAAACCCGAGTTCATCGGACCGCAGGCACGGCGCAACGAAGTCCTGAGCTTCGTGAAGCAGGGACTCAACGATCTCTCGATCTCGCGCACGACATTCAGTTGGGGCGTGCAGGTTCCGGATGATCCCAAGCACATCATGTATGTCTGGCTCGATGCGCTCTCGAACTATGTCAGCGCACTCGGCTGGCCGGGGAACGAGGCCGATCAGGCCGGGCTGTTTGCGCGCTTCTGGCCCGCCGACTTGCACATGGTCGGCAAAGACATCGTGCGTTTCCATAGCGTCTACTGGCCAGCTTTCCTGATGGCCGCAGGACTCGAGCCGCCGCAGCGCGTCTTCGCGCATGGCTGGTGGACGGTGGACGGGCAGAAGATGTCGAAGTCGCTCGGCAATGCCATCAAGCCCGCGGAGATGATCGCGCGCTATGGCCTCGATCCCGTGCGCTATTTCCTCCTGCGCGAAGTGCCGTTCGGGCAGGACGGCGATTTCAATCAGGCCGCGATCGTGCGCCGGATCAACACCGATCTCGCCAATGATCTGGGCAATCTCGGTCAACGCGTGCTGAGCTTCATCCAGAAGAATGCCGGTGGCGTCGTTCCGGCGCCTGGCAGCTTCACGCCTGAGGATCGCAAACTGCTTGCTGCGAGCGCTGCGATGCTGTCCGCCGTTCGTGTCGAGCTGACACAGCACCAAGCCTTCAATCGCGCGCTCGAGGCGATCTTCGGTGTGGTTGCCGACGCCAATCGCTATGTCGATTCCCAGGCGCCCTGGACATTGCGCAAGACCGATACGGCACGCATGCAGACGGTCCTCTACGTGCTCACCGAGGTCATTCGCCGCATCGCCATCCTGCTGCAACCGTTCATGCCGAGATCGATGGCCGGGCTCCTGGACCAGCTCGCAATCCCGGGCGCGGCGCGCGGCTTCGACAGCTTCGCGCGCGCGGTGACTCCGGGTATCGCGCTGCCGACTCCCACCGGTGTCTTCCCGCGCCATCAAGAGACCGTCGCGTGACTCGCCCGCTCGTCGACAGCCACTGCCATCTCGACTATCTCGCCCGCGATGGCGGTGATCTTGCCGGCGTGTTGACGCGCGCGCGCAACGCCGGCGTCGGTACGATGCTCACCATCGGCACCAAGCTGCGGGAGTTCGACATCGTGCGCCAGATCGCCGAAGCGAATGAAGACGTCGTGTGCTCCGTCGGCATTCACCCGCATGAGGCCGGCAACGAGCTGACCGACGCCGCGCAGCTTGTCGAGCTCGCCAGGCACCCCAAAGTCGTCGGCATCGGCGAGACGGGTCTCGATTATTTCTACGACAAGAGCCCGCGCGCGAGGCAGCAGGCCAATTTCCGGACGCATCTCGCGGCGGCCATGACCAGCGGCCTGCCGGTGATCGTGCACACGCGCGACGCGGATGACGACACGGCCGCCATGCTGACAGAGGCCGCAGGGCAGGGACGCCTGACAGGCGTGCTCCACTGTTTCACGTCATCGCTCGCGCTCGCGCGTCACGCCCTCGATCTGGGTCTCTATATCTCGATCTCCGGCATCGTGACGTTCAAGAATGCCGTCGAGCTGCGCGAGACGGTGCGCCAGATCCCGCTCGACCGGCTCCTGGTCGAGACGGACTCACCTTTCCTCGCGCCCGTTCCGGTTCGCGGCAAAGCGTGCGAGCCGGCCTTCGTCGTTCATACGGCGGCGCGCGTCGCCGAACTCAAGAGTGTCAGTGCGGAGACGCTGGCGGCGGCGACGACCCGTAATTTCTTCACGCTCTTCGCGCGCTCCAAGCCTGGCGTCGAGGCGGCATGAAAGTGCGGGTGCTCGGCAGCGGCGGGTCCGGCGGGGTGCCGTTGATCGGCTGCCGGTGCGCGGTCTGCACGTCTGCGGATCCGCTCAATCAGCGCAGCCGGGTTTCGATCGTCGTCGAGGAGCGTGACCGTCGCGTGCTCGTCGACACGTCGCCCGACCTGCGCCAGCAATTCCTGGCCAACGCGCTGACCAATGTCGATGCGGTGATCCTGACCCATGCGCACGCCGATCATCTTCACGGCCTGGACGATCTGCGTGCGGTGAATTTCCATCGCAACGCGCCGCTCGAGATCTGGGCGGATGCGGCGACGCTGGCTGAAGTCGGCCAACGTTTCGCCTACGCGTTCAGTCCGCCGCGCACCAATGCCGGGATCTGGTATGCGCCGTCGCTGGTCGCACGCGAGATCGAAGTGGGGGCGAACCTGCGCATTGGCGGGATCGATGTGCATTGCTTCCACCAGATCCATGGCGGTGACCGTTCCCCGACCCTCGGCCTGCGCTTCCGCGCATTCGCCTATTCGACCGATGTGCGGGAGATGCCGGAAGCGGGATTTGCCGCGCTGGCCGGCATTGACACGTGGCTGGTCGATTGCCTCCAGGACGAGCCCAACCCGGCTCATAGCCACCTGAGTCAGACGCTGGAGTGGATCAAGCGGGTGCAGCCGCGCCGCGCCGTGTTGACCCATATGGGACATCGCTTCGAATACCACGAACTGCGCAATCGGCTGCCGACCGGGGTCGAGCCGGGATTCGATGGCATGCTGTTGGACATCGCGGATGCTCAAGTCAGTGTGGAGACGCTCAATACCCGCCAATAGGCCAGACCCGAATGATTATTCAGTATTTTCGATAATATACATTATGCGATCTAAACATGAACACTGAAACCTCGCCCATCGATCGCTTGCTCGCCATCATGGTTCGGCTGCGTGATCCTCAGGCCGGTTGCCCCTGGGACGTCGCGCAGAACTTCGCCACGATCGCGCCCTACACGATCGAGGAAGCTTACGAGGTGGCGGACGCAATCGATCGCGGCGACATGGGTGGCTTGCGCGAGGAACTTGGCGACCTGCTGTTCCAGGTCGTCTTTCATGCACAGATGGCTGCCGAGCTCGGTGCCTTCGACTTCCAGGCCGTAGCAACCGGCCTCGCCGAGAAGGTGATCGCCCGCCACCCGCACGTCTTCGGCACGGCGCCCCAGCGCACGGATGCCCAGGCGCAGACCCAGGCCTGGGA
>JANNTF010000072.1:0-9683 GCA_031403455.1 Alphaproteobacteria bacterium
CGACGGCCAATTCGGTTCGTCGCAAGCGACCGAACAGGCCGTCCGTGGATAACGCTCCTCGACCCTCGTGGCGTCCACGAAACGGGGGCCAGTTCAGATCACGCCCAGCACAATCGACTCCCTCCCCCGGAGCGAAGCGACTGGGGGAGGGTTGGGGAGGGGGCACTGCAGATTCTAGCCGAAGCGAACTCAGCAGTTGCGTCGGGTGGCGGATCCGGTGCCGGAACCGTCGGGGCGCGTCAGAGCTTAGGGCGATCGGGGTGGGTGGGGTCGACCCACAATACCTTCTCCGATTTTTCCACCGGTTCGATGTCGAGATTGACCGCGACGGCCTCGCCGTCACTTCGTACGAGAACGCATTCCAGTTTTTCGACGGGCTGGCGTTGATCTCCTGATGCGGCACGTAGGGCGGTACGTAGATGAAGTCGCCGGGACCGGCCTCAGCCGTGATTTCCAGCTTCTCGCCCCAGCGCATCCGCGCCTTGCCGCTCACGACATAGATGACGCTCTCGAGATGGCCGTGATGATGCGCGCCGGTCTTGGCGTCGGGATGGATCGTCACCGTGCCCGCCCAGAACTTCTGCGCGCCGACCCGCGCGAAGTTGATCGCCGCCTGGCGATCCATTCCAGGCGTCTGGGCCGTGATGCGATCGAGATTGGTTCCGGGGACGACGCGAACGCCGTCGGTCTTCCAGCGCGGCTCGTGGTCGTGGTCGTGGCCCATCTGACCCTCTCTCGTGAACCGGTTGCTCGCTCTACTGGAGTCCGGCGAGCAATCCGCTCGCGCGCTCGCGCTTCGTCGGGTCCGGGTCGCGCTGCACGATGCGTAGCAGCGTGTCGCGGGCGCGGGAGTCGCCGCGTTCGGCGAGGTCGAAGGCGATGCGGTCGCGGCGGTCGTAGTATTGGCGGTCGTAGGGGACGATCTTCGCGCCCTCGCGGATCCAGTAGTGCTTCAGATCGTCGCGCTTCCAATCCGCGTAGACCTCGTCCCAGGCGAACATGTCGCCATAGGTCCGCACGCTCACATCGGCGATCGGGTCGGACAGGCGCTGGTAGCGCGCATCGAAGGATTGCCGCAGCTCGCCGCTGCGATTGGGCAACGCCTTGTGCGCGATGGTGTCGCAGAAGATCACCACGTCACCGACCGCGAAATCGGAGCCGACCCAGCTGCCCTCCAGCGGATCGGAGACCTCGATGCCGCCGGCGCCGCGCGCGAGCGTGAACTCCAGCACGCCGCGCGTGTGCGAGCCCTCGGCCATGATCAGGCTGCCTTTGCTGCGCGGACAATCGCCCAGCGGCGTCCAGGCGGCGTAGCTGATTCCGCCGCCGATATGGATGCGGTCCTGGTGCGATCCCGTGGTGAAGTCGAAGCTCGCGGTCTGCGGAAAGATGTTGCGCGCGACGAGCAGCGGATGGACCAGCACCGTCTCGCCGAACATGCGCTCGAACAGCCCGACCAGATTGGCGTGATGCTTGAGGCGATGCAGCGCCTCGAGCTTCCACATCGGCCGGAAGATCTCGAGATAGCGCGGCTCGGGATCCTTGCAGGCGGCGGCGGTGTTCGCGATCGCGTCCTCCATCGGACGCGTGGTATCGAGCCAGCCGCCGCGCGACGCGAGATCGAGGAATTGCCGGCGGACTTCCAGCACGTCAGGACGCGGCAGCAAGCCGCGGATGAACAGATACCCGTCGCGCGCGATACGCGCGGCGAGGGCCGGGCCGTCCTGGGCGAGGTCGGTGGAATCGGTGAAGGCACGCAGCATTGCAGGCTCCATCTTGTCGACACGCGAAACATTCTGCGCCGAAGTGAGGAGATCGTCGATGGGCGACGAATGCATGTCTGACTCACCACCCTGGCGCGCTGCGCGCGCCTGTCCCTCCTCATTCGAGGAGGGACGACAGAGGCGGCACGCCGACATTTGCGGCGAAATCCAGAAAAGTGTAGCGGCTGCGGATGAGGCGCGCGTGGGTGACGGCACGCGCGTAGAACTCGGATGGCCAGCCGAGGGTGGCCGCGGTGGTCGGCGCGCCGGCGCGCTTCAGGATGCGCTCGAGTTCGGCGGCGGGCCTGGTGATGCGTACGATCTCGTCGCGGATCCGATCCCATTGCGATGCGAGAATGTCGTTGATCGCGTCGGCGCGGCTCTGGTCCAGCCGCTTGAGTGCGAACTCACTCCAGCAGGAGCGGCCTAGCTCATTGCCGAAGATGGACTCGAGCAGCGCGGCATCGCTGGGATCCGCCGTCACGCGCGGCGCATCCGCGCGCAGCAGCTTCTCCTGCAGACGCGCCATCGTGAGGGTCGTCACGCCGATCTGCTCGCCATGGAAGGCCGGCGGCCAGCTCGGGTCGCCGAGCATGTCGGCAAAATGGCTGATGAGATGCTCGCCCTGGCTCGCGGGCTGGCTGCTGCCGCAGATCGCGGTGCCGAAGCCGGACAGCAGCAGCATGCGCACGAGGCGTTCCATGACGGCGAGATCGCCGCGCAGCAGCGCGTCCGATTGTGCGAACAGCGCGTCCTCGTCGGCCGCGAGGAGCGCGAAGGGCGCGCAACGATAGGGCTGGCCGAGCAGGCGATGCGCGAGCAGCCAATCCGCCTGAGCGGTCGAGCGGCACAGACTGTCGCCGAGGCCTGAGCGGATCATGCGCGGCGGCGCGGCGGCCAGCACGTGGAGATCGAGGAAGACGCCGAGCGGCGCCTGGGCGCCAAGCGATTTCTTGTGGCCATGCACCGTGATCGCCGCATTGGTCGACACATAGCCGTTCATCGACGGCGCGGTGCCATAGACCACGTAAGGCTTGCCCGCGCCGGCGGAGGCGTATTTGCAGAGATCGTTGATCGTACCGGCGCCGACGGCGACGAGCGCGTCGGCTTGCGTCGTGGCGTCGGCGATGCGGCGCGCGGTCTCCTCATCGGCGTGTGGCCGATCCGGCAGCACGAGACTCGCGACCGCGTGCCGAGCGCCGAGCGCGCGCTCGACCGTCGCGCCCAGGATCGCATGCGTCGTCGGATCGCTGACCACCGCGAGTCGGCGACCGAGCGCCAATCCGTCCAGGCACGAGGCTTCCGCGCCGGCGAGGCTGCGCGCGATGACCACCTTCTCGGTCGCTACTTTCAGCTTCGGCCCGCCATCGGGATCCGCGTAGCTTCCCGCGAGCAGCCGATCGATCGGATCCTGATGGGTCATGTGAAGAGCGGCTCCAAGGTGTCGAACAAGCGGCGATAGGCGGCGTAGGCTTCGTCATACGCAGCGTTGCGATCACGATCGGGGTCGAGCGTGACGCCCTCGCGCCCGACCAGGGCGGCGGCCTCGCCGAGATTCGTGAAAGCGCCGGCGGCCACGGCCGCCATCATCGCCGCGCCAAGCGGCGACGTATCGACATGGTCGGGCACGAAGACCTGCCGCCCCGCGATGTCGGCCCTGATCCGGCTCCAGAGACGGCTGCGCGCACCGCCGCCGAGCAGCAGGATCGTCGCGGCGCCGACGCCCATCGCATCGAGATGATCGATCACATCGCGCATCGCGAAGGCGGTGCCTTCCAGCACCGCACGCGCCATGTGTTCGCGGCCATGCGCCGCGGTCAGCCCGTAGAAGCAGCCACGCGCCGCCGGTTGCCAGCGCGGCGCCATGGCGCCGCTCAGGCAGGGCAGGAATGTCACGCCGCCGGCGCCGGGCGGCGAAGTGGCCGCCAGCGCGTCGAGCTGTGCCGGATCGGACAGGCCGAGAATCGACATCAGCCACACCACGGCGCCGCCGGAAAGCCAGCCCGGATTCTCGATGAAATATCCACCGCCGGGATAGGCATGAGTCTCGACCAGGCCATCGCGATCGATGATCGCCGTGGGATGCAGGGCGCCCACGACTTCACCCGTTCCGAGTCCCACGGCCACGCGTCCCGGCGCGATCAGCCCGGCGCCGATCGCGGTCGAGAAATCATCTCCAGTGCCGACCGCGACGGCGAGCCCCGCTGGCAGGCCCGAGAGCGCGGCGCCCATCGCGTGCAGCCTGCCGGCGCATGAGGTCGCCGCTGCGATACGCGGCAGCTCGGCCGCGTCGATCTCGAACAGGTCGAGCAATTCGTGATCGTAACTCGGCTGCTCGAGGGCGCAGATCATCGAGGTCGAGGCCAGCGCATGATCGATGACGAAGGCGCCGGTCAACCGCTCGACCATGTAGCTGACGGGTTGATGGAATCGAGCCTGGCGCCCCTGCAATCGATGACGCTTAAGCCAGCACAATTTCGCCGCCATGTGCCCGGCATCGATCGTGATGCCGGTCTTACGCCTGACGAGCTCGGCCGGAATCCCGGCAATCTCGTCGGCGGCGCGACGATCCATCCAGATCAGACAGGGTCCGAGCGCGCGGCCCGCGCCATCGACGGCGATGCAGCCATCGAGCTGGCCGCAGATGCCGAGGCCGCGGACCTCGCCGGGTGCGGCGCCCGCCGCGGCCAGCGCCGCGGCGATCATCGGCGCCAGCGCGTCTTCCCACAGAGCCGGATCCTGCTCGGCCCAGCCTGGCTGCGGAAACCGCGCCTGATAGGGACGCCGCGCCGCGCCTTTCGGCGTGAACCGCGCATCGGTCACCACGACCTTCAGACTCTGCGTGCCGATATCGACGCCGACGAACATGTTCTGCACATTAGGGCTGATATGAACGAGACGTCGAACCAGAACCGAGAAAGCTCAGCGCCGGCCTCCGAACCGGCCGCGCTTCGGCTCGGCAGGCTGCCGATCTGGTCGGCGATTCCGGTGATCGAGCCGATCGCCGGCGGCCGCACCAACGAGAATTTCCGCGTGAGCGATGCCGGGCGAAGCTATTTCGCGCGGCTCGGACTCGACCTGCCGCATCACGGCATTTCCAGGATCAACGAAGTGCGGAGCCATCGTCTCGCCGCGCAAGCCGGGATCGCGCCTGCCGTGATCCATGCCTCGGACGGCGTCATGGTCACCGAGTTCATCGCGGGGAAGACCCTGGTCCAGGGCGAGCCGCTCGACGACGCGCTCCTCGTACGCCTGGCGCATGCGCTTCAGAATCTCGCCGAGGTCGCGGTTCCGGCCGAGCTGCCGATCTTCGATCCGGCGGAAATTTGCCGACGCGATCTCGCGGCCTTGCCCGCGGAAGCGCTCGCCGCCGCGCATCGTGATCGCGCAATCGCGATTCTCGCGGCGGCGCCTGCGTTGACCACCCGCGCGCTCGTTCATGCCGATCTGATCCCCGAGAGCGTGATCGTCGCGGACGCGCGCATCATGCTCGTCGATTGGGAATATGCCGGCCGTGGCGATCCGGCCGTCGATGTCGCGTCGGTGGTGCTGCATTTCGGCTTGGACCCGCGCCAGTCCGAGTTCTTCATGGCATGCCGCGGCGCTGTCGAGCCCGCCACGGTGAAGGCGCTGCAGCCGATCCTGGCGCTGCGCGAAGTGCTGTGGTGCGAGGTCCAACGCCGCTTCGCGGGCGTGCGCGGCGATCTCGCCGACTATGCCGAGATGTGCTGGCAGCGGCTGGATCGCGTGGCGAGATGAGCGAGCGCTGCGACATCGCGATCATCGGGGCCGGCGTGGTCGGCTGCGCCATCGCGCGCGAGCTGTCGCGCTACGAACTGCGCAGCGTGCTGATCGAGGCGCGCAGCGATCTGGGCGATGGCGTCAGCAAGGGCAATTCCGCCGTCCTCTCCACCGGCGCCGATACGCCGTTCGACACACTCGAATGCCGGCTGGTCGCGCGCGGTCATCAGCGCTACCTCGCCGAGGCGCCGGCCATGGGGCTGCCCTTCCTGCCGCTCGGCAGCTTGACCGTGGCGTGGAACGAGTCGGAACGCGCGCGTCTGGAGGTCATGCAGGCGGAGATTCTCGCCGCCGGCTTCCACGACAGTCGGCTCGTCGGCGCCGACGAGATCTATCGGCGTGCGCCGCATCTCGCACCCGGCGCCGTGGGCGCGATCTGGGATCCGGAGGAAGGGATCGTCGATCCGTTCTCGACGCCCTATGCCTACGCGCTGGATGCGGTCAGCAACGGCGTCGCGTTTCGCGGCGACTGCCCGGTGGAGGGCGCGACGCGCCGCGACGGCGCCTGGCATCTGAACACGCCGCAGGGAGAACTCGTCGCGGACATCGTGATCAATTGCGGTGGGCTCGGCGCCGCGCAAATCGATGCCTTGGCCGGATACGCGGATTTCGTCATGCGCCCGCGGCGCGGGCAGTTCATCGTCTTCGACAAGAGCGCGCGGCCGCTGCTCGACGTGGTGGTGAAGCCGGTTCCGGCGCCGACCTATCGCGGCATCCTGATGACGCCGACCGTGTTCGGCAACATCCTGGTCGGCCCGACCAGCGAGGAGATCGACGATCCCTCGGATTGGCGAGTCACGCGCGAGGGTCTTGACATGCTGCTCACCGCCGCGCGCCGCATGCTGCCGCGGCTTCTGGAGCACGAGATCACCGCGACCTATTGCGGCATCCGGCCGGGCACGGAGCGGCCGGAATACCGGATCATTCCGCGACCGGCGGAGAAATGGCTGACGGTCGCCGGCATCCGCTCGACCGGCCTCTCCGCCTCGCTCGGCATCGCCGAGCATGTCGCCGGCATCGTGCTGGCCGACATGACCAGCGCAGCGCGCAAGCCCGACGTCACGGCGATCCGCGTGCCCAGCCTCTGCGCCGGCGACAAGCGGCCTTGGCTCGAAGACGCCACGGCGGACGAGGCCTATCGCGAGATCCTCTGCCACTGCGAGGGGATCACATCAGGCGAACTCCGCGACGCCATGGCGTCGCCGCTGCCGCCGCGCTCGCTGAAAGCGTTGAAGCGCCGTACGCGAGTCATGTTCGGCCGCTGCCAGGGCTTCTTCTGCGGCGCACGCGTGCAGCAGCTGTTCGAACGCCTCTCCGCAGAGCGCGCGCAATGACTCCGCGCGACGCCTCGGTGATCGTGGTCGGCGCCGGACCCGCCGGGCTATCGGCCGCGCATGCCCTGGCGAAAAGCGGCGAGCGCCGCATTCTCGTTCTCGATCGTGACGACGCGGCCGGCGGGCTGCCGCGCTTCTGCCGCCATCCCGGCTTCGGCTGGGAATACTCGCATCGCTTGGAGACCGGGCCGAGCTTCGCGCGGCGGCTCTTGGCGGCGCTCGACCCGGCCGCCGTGACAATCGCCACGCGCATGTCGGCGTTGCGCGTGCGGCCGGGCCCGGAGATCGAGATCCTCGGAATCGAATGCGGCCATCTGCGGCTGCGGCCGCGAGCGGTGATCCTGGCGACCGGCATTCGCGAGCGGCCGCGCAGCGCCAGGCTGGCGCCGGGGATGCGGCCCGAGCAGGGAATCCTGACGACAGGCCAGCTGCAGCAGATGGTGGCACGCGGCGTGAAACTGGGCGGCCGCCGCGCCGTCGTCATCGGCACCGAGCATGTCGCGTTCTCGGTGCTGCTCACCGCGCGCCATGCCGGGCTCGAGATCGTGGCGATGGTCGGCGGCGAGGACCGTGTCATGTCCTATGCCGGCGCAGGCTTGGTCGCGCGCCTGCTGGGCGTGCCGATCCATCTCTCGAGCGAGATCGTCGATATCCAGGGCAGCGCGCGCGTCGAGGCGCTGACGCTGCGCGGACCGGACGGACCGCGCCGCATCCCCTGCGACACCGTGATCTTTTCCGGCGATTTCATTCCCGATGCCGCGCTCCTGCAGGGCAGCGGCATCGCCATCGATCGCGGCACGAGCGGTCCCGCCATCGATCAATACGGCCGCACCAGCGCACCGGGGATCTTCGCCGCCGGCAATCTGCTGCGCGCGGTCGAGAGCAGCGGTCTGGCCGCCATCGAAGGCGCACGCGTCGGTGCGAACGTCGCCGCGTATCTGCGCGGTGCCGTGCAATGGCCGGGAGACGCGGCGGCGTTGCGGCCGGGCGCGTCCCTCGCCTATCTCGTGCCGCAGAACTGGTCGCCGCGAAGCGCCGACATGCAGGCGCTGCCGATCAGCCTGCGCGTGCTGACCGACATCTCGCGCGGCCGCATCCGTATTTCCACGGCCGGCGAAGAGCTATGGACGAGCCGGACGCGCGCGATCCTGCGCAAGCGGCGCATCGCCCTGCCGACGACGGGGTTCGAGCGTGCGAGCAGCCGGCATCTTGCCGAAGTGACGATCGATGCGGTGTGATCGACTTCAACCCTGAGAGATTTTGGACATGAAACATCGAGACGCGGCTGCCCCGGCGAGATGCCCGGCGAATTTCATCGCCTTCGCCGAGCGATTGGCCGATGCCGCGGGCGTCGTCGCGCGCCGCTACTTCCGCACGGGCGTCAAGGTGCTGGGCAAGGCCGATGCGTCGCCCGTGACCATCGCCGATCGCAAGGCCGAGACCGCGATGCGCGAGATGATCGCGCGTGAATTTCCCGATCACGGCATCCTCGGCGAAGAGCACGGCGCCGACCGCACGGATGCGGAACATGTCTGGGTGCTCGATCCGATCGACGGCACCAAGTCGTTTATTTCGGGCGTCCCGATGTTCGGCACGCTGATCGCGCTCCTGCATCGCGGCCGCCCGATCCTCGGCATCATCGATCAGCCGATCCTGCGCGAGCGCTGGATCGGGGCGGTGGGGCGCCCGACGCGGTTCTGCGGCAAGAAGGCGACCACGCGGCCGTGCCTGCGCCTCGGCGACGCCACGCTCTTCGCGACCTCGCCGCACATGTTCGGCGGCGCCGACGCCGTGGCGTTCGAGCGTTTGCGCAAGGCGGTCAAGCTGCCGCGCTATGGCACCGATTGCTACGCCTACGGACTGCTGGCCAGCGGCAGCATCGACATCGTGGTCGAGGCCGGCTTGAAGCCGCACGACTATCTCGCCCAGGTGACGATCATTTCAGGCGCGGGCGGCGTGCTCACGGATTGGGAAGGCCAACCGCTGGGTCTCGAGTCGAAGGGACGGATCTGCGCGAGCGGCGACCGGCGCCTGCACAAATCGGTGCTTCGCATGCTGGCGGGCTGAACATCATGGATTTCATCATGATGCTCACGCGCAACGACCGGACCGTCGACGATGCCGACGAGCTCGTCGGGCCGATCATCGAGTGCGGCGTGCGCCATATCGGCTTCAAGGATATCGGTGTGCCGCATGAAGTCATGCGCAGCGTCGTGGCGAAGATCCGGTCCGCCGGCGCGATCTCGTATCTGGAAGTCGTGAGCACGACGCCGGATGCCGTGCTGACCTCGCTCACGACCGGCCGCGATCTCGGCGTCGACCGCATCCTCGGCGGCACGAATATCGCGGCGGCGCAGGAGATCCTCGGCGATCTCCGGGGCTACCACCCGTTTCCGGGGCGGCCGACCGGCCATCCGACGAAGCTCGAGGGCGATGGCGCGATGGTCGCGGAGCATTGTCGCGCCGCGCGCCGTCTCGGCTGCGGCGGCGTCGATCTGCTCGCCTATCGCGCGACCCAGGCCGATCCGCTCGACCTCGTGCGCGCGGCGCGCGGCGCGCTGAACGGCGGCCGCCTGATCATCGCCGGCAGCGTCAAGTCGCGCGCCCAGATCCACGCCCTCGCCGCGGCCGGCGCGGATTCATTCACGATCGGCTCGGCCGCCTTCGACGGCTCCTTCTCGCCATCGAAAGGCGCACTACGCAGCCAGCTCTGCGACATCCTCGACGCCTGCGCGACGGCGCCGAGATAACTGGCAGAGACTCGTGGGGCCCCCCCCGCGGGGGG
>JANNTF010000073.1:0-2074 GCA_031403455.1 Alphaproteobacteria bacterium
CCCAGAGCACGAAGCCCTCGGACATCACTTCGATGGCTTCGGTGAGCTGGCGCCGGGCGCGCGTCGCCTCATCGCGCGCCGTGACCAGACCGCTCTCGACAACCTTGAGACGCGTGATGTCGGTCAGCGCGATCACGATCCCGCCATTCGGCAGGATGGTGCGGTTCGACTGGATCCACCGCCCATCGGGCAGGCGCCGCTCGACGATCAGCCGATTTTCGTCACGCACCCGCAGGATGCCGCGCGCAACGACCTGCTCGGGCGTCAGCGCGCCGAAATCGCCGCGCGCGACAAGAAAACGCGCGAGATCCAGCATCGTGGTGACGCCCGGACGCAGCGCCTCGTCCGGCGCGCCGAGCAATTCGCCAAACCGCCCGTTGCACAATTGCAGGCGCAGCTCGGCATCCCAGCACGCAATGCCCTGATCGACATGGCGTATGGTCAGATCGAGCAGCTGGATCAACGCCTCTGGCAGCGCAGCCACATGCGTCAACCGATCATCCACTTCATCGACCCCCATGTCATCGCCACGACGATCTTAATCGCCCGGCGCCCGCGACGAAACGAGTCAGCGCGTGAGCAGCTCGGTCGCCACCACCCACCAACGCGGATGGCGCAGGCGCAATGTCTCGGCGGCGCGTGCGGCGCCGGCCCGATCGTCATAGATCCCGAAGCATGTCGCGCCGCTGCCGGCCATGCGCGCGAGGTGACAACCATCGCTGGCGTCGAGCGCGTCGAGGATGACGGCGATCGCCGGCACCAGCGTGACCGCGCCCGCCGTCAGATCGTTGCGGCGCGCGCGCAGGCTGGCGGCGAGGTCGCGTGCGCTCGCGAGCGGCGTGTCGAAGCGCGCGGCCTGCGAGAACGCGCCGCGACGCTCGGCGAATACGGCCGGCGTGGCGAGCGCGGCGCCTGGATGGACGAGCACGATGCCAGCCGGCGGCAAAGGTCGCGCCGGCCCCAGGAGATCGCCGATGCCGGCGGCGAAACACGGCGTGCCCGCGAAACAGGCAGGCACGTCGGCGCCGAGCATGCGCGTGAGTTCATGCAGCGTCGCCGGCGCGGGCGAGATGTTCCACAGCTCGAGCATGAGTCGGATGGCGGCGCCCGCATCCGCCGAACCGCCGCCGAGCCCGGACGCGACCGGCAGGTTCTTGGTGAGCGAGAAATGCGCGGTCCGGCCGGTGGCCAGGGCGCGCGCCGCACGCAGCACGAGATTATCCGCCGCAGTGCTCAACCCGGCGGCAAAGGGACCATCGATCGCCAGAGTCGATGCCGGCGCCGCGGTGCTTTGCAAGGTGAGCTCATCGCCGAAGGCCGTGAACGCGAACAGCGTATCGAGGAGGTGATAGCCGTCGTCGCGTCGGCCGACGACATGAAGATAGAGATTGAGCTTGGCCGGCGCGGCGCCGCGCAGGCGGGTCGTGTCAGCCATCGCGCTTGCGCGCGATCACCGCGGCAGCCCGCCGATCAGCTTCTTCTCGAGCTCGAGTTTTGCGTCGGGCTCCGGCTTGGTCTCCAGCGCGCGACGCCACTGGTAACGCGCCTCCGCGATGCGCCCGACGCGCCAATACGCATCGCCGAGGTGATCGAGGATCACGGATTCCTGCGGCAACGATTCGACGGCGCGCTCCAGCAGCGGCACGGCCTCCGCGAAGCGACCGACGCGGTAGAGCGCCCAGGCCAGCGAGTCGATGATGTGACCGCTATTGGGCCGCAGCTCGACGGCGCGCTCGAGCATCTTGAGGGCGCGATCGAAATGCTGGCTCTGTCCCTGATCGACCCAGGAATAGGCGAGGTAGTTCATGACATCCGGCTGCTCCGGCTGCAGCTCCAGCGCCTTGAAGAAATCGGCCTCGGCCCTGGGCCATTGCTTGGAGCGCTCCAGCGTGATCGCGCGCGCATAGAACAGGCCCCAATGCCGCGCATCGGGCGTGCCGATCCGGGACACCGCGCGGTCGTACACGACTGCCGCTTCGGCAAATTTCTCCTGCACGCGCTTGAGGCCGCCCAGCGTCACCAATGCGTCGATGCGATCGCTGCGCTGCTCGGCCATCGCATCGAGCAGCGTGAC
>JANNTF010000074.1:0-2797 GCA_031403455.1 Alphaproteobacteria bacterium
GTTCGCCCTTGTGGCGCTCCGCCTGCTCCAGGATGAAGTCGATCGCATGCGTGGCGATCGGCTCGCGGGTCGGGCTCGGCATGTCGGCGCCATCGAGGCCGGTGCGGCCGTGAATGTCGTGCGCGTGGACGGCCGGCGCGACGAGCGGGGCCGCGCAGCCCTGCGCGACGGGCGTGTCGAGCCCGCCGAGCGCGCAGATGGCGAGCGCATTGCGCGTGGTGTTGGCGAGCGACGCATTGCCGTGGACCGTCGTGATGCCGACGAGCTCGCAACGCCGTGCGGCGAACAGGATGGCGATCGCGTCGTCGTGTCCGGGGTCGCAATCGATCAGGATCTTCGTCACGGACTCAATCTCCAGCCATTGTTCAGTGATAGGTGAGCAGGGTCTCGACGAGCGCGTCGATGACGCCGCGGACATCGACGTCGATCGCCATGTCGACATTCGGCGGCATGGGCGCGCGCGGCGGCGGCAGCGCGACGCCCGGCCGGATGCCGCGGCGATCGATGAGCGTCATGCCGCGGGCCGCTCCGGGCGCGAGCTCCACACGCAGCGCGACCGGGACGTGCCGCATCAGATCGTCGCGCACGAAAGGAATGACGGCGCAGGAATCATGCATCGGCGCGCCATCAATGCCGTAGATCCGGATGTAGTTCTGGCGATAAAACTCGACGAGGTCGCCCATCGCGCGCGCGACCTTGCCACCGGCGCGCAGTCGGGCGATGTCGCCGGCGCCAATCAATACAGTGCGCGTGGTCTCGTAGCCGATCCAGCGGATCGGCACGCCCGAGCCGAACACGACATGCGCGGCCTCGGGATCGGAGAACACGTTGATGCAGGCGGTCGGCGTCACGTTGCCAACGCCGGCCGTGCCGCCCATGACCGTGATCGCGCGCAGCCACTGGCGCAGGCGCGGCTCGAGCCGCAGCGCGACGGCGACGTTGGTCTGCGCCCCGATGATGGCGAGCACGAGCTCACCCTGATGCGCGCGCGCGGTCTCGATGATGAACTCGGTAGCGTGGGCATCGACGGGTTTGCGCATCGGCGCCGGCAAATCGGTGCCGTCCATCCCCGTCTTGCCGTGCGCCGCGGCCGCGAAGGGCGGCTCGCCGCCGACGAACGGGCCCGCGAAGCCCTTCGCAACGGGAATGTCGAGTCCGCCGAGCTCGCAGATCGCCAGCGCATTGCGTGTCGTGTTCTCGACCGAGGCGTTGCCGAAGACCGTCGTGATGCCGACCAGGTCGAGATGCCGCGCGGCATAGAGGATCGCCACGGCATCGTCATGGCCGGGGTCGCAGTCGATCAGGATCTTTGTCATGCCGGTCCGGGACGATTGATTGACCTCGAAGAGACGCGACATCTAATCTGCAACGCGAGCATTGCGTCACGCAATTCTTGAACGGGGGAGGGAACGATGACGAACTTGACACGTCGCCATGCCGCGAAGCTAGGCCTTGCAGCGACGGCCGCGACCGCGATCTCGGTGCCACGCGCCCACGCTCAGGCGACGAGCCTGAAGGTGATCTGGATGGGCTGGCCCGACAATCAGGTCAATCCGTTCATGGAGTGGTTCGAGGCGCGCAATCCGAGCATCAAACTCGCGGTCGAAAAACTGCCGTTCACGCAGATCTTCCAGACCATCGAGGTCCGGCTGCAGGCGCGCAATGCCGAGCCGGACATCTTCATCTGCGATAGTCCGCTGACGGCGTCCTATGGCGCGCGCGGTCATTTGATGGATCTGACGCCGCATCTCGACGCTTCGCGCTTCACCCGATCGGCGCTGGATGCCGCCACTTATCAGGGCAAGCTCTACTCCGCGCCCTTCGGCAGTTCGATGCAGGTGCTGTTCTACAACAAGGCGATCTTCAAGGCGGCGGGGATCGAGCCGCCGCCGGCCGATGTCGCCAAACGCTGGACCTGGGAGAAACTCGTCGAGGTCGCGCGCAAGCTGACCGATCCGACGAAGAATCAATGGGGCTTCGCGTTCGAGCAATCCGAGCGGCCCTATCAGCTGCTGCCGCTGGGGCAATCGCTGGGCGGCGTGGCGCTGAGCCCCGACGGGTTCAAGGCGACCGGCTTCATCGATGGCCCGGCTTTCGTCGAGGCCTATACCTGGATGCAGCGGCTCTACACGGATTGGAAGGTGAGTCCGCAGGGTCAGTTCGATCCCAATCTGCCGCTCGAGATGTTCGGCACGGGGCGTGCGGGATTGTTCGCCGCTGGAACCTTCAGCGTTTCGACATTGGAAACGCGGTTCAAGGATCTCGATTTCGGCGTGGCGCCGCTGCCGTATTTCGAGAAGGGCAAGCCGGTCACCCCGACGGGGGCGTGGCATTTCGCGATCAATCCGCGCACGCGCAACCAGGCGCAGGCGCTGACCTTCCTCAAGGAGTTCATGACCGACGATCTGCACGCGCAATGGTTCAAGGCGCGCCCGTATCCGCCCGTGCTGAAGTCGATCTGGGAACGCGAGGCGGCGGCTTTCAATTCCGAGATGTGGAAGATCGTGCGCTACGAACTCGACAATACGGCGGTGCCGCGCCCGGCCACGCCGGGTTTCCGCGAGTACGAGGATTTGGTGCGTGTGGCGCTGCGCGACATCCAGACCGGCGCCGACGTGAAGACCACACTGACCGCGGCGGCGCAGAAGATCGATCGGGAAATGCAGAAGTACCGGTGAGTGCCGGAGTCACCACCCGGGCGATCTCGCCTACGCGAGATCGCCTGTCCGTCCTCATTCGTGGAGGGACGACAGCTGCAATTCCTCGTCGCCCTTCCTCGACTTGAGGAGGGGCAGCG
>JANNTF010000075.1:0-3373 GCA_031403455.1 Alphaproteobacteria bacterium
CCAACTTTGTGAACTCAGAACCCACGGCCGCCAGCCGCCGCGCATATGGCCGACCAGCGCATCGGCGAGCGCGATGATGCGGCTGGTGATGCCGCCGGAGTTCATCAGATAGCCGGCGGTGAGGAAGAACGGGATCGCGAGCAGGATGAACTTGCTCGAGCCGACGACCATGTTCTGCACCACGGCCGCCGGCGGCAGGAGATCCACGCTCCAGGTCGCGACGAAGACCGAGAACAGCAGCGAGAAAGCGACCGGCACGCCGAGGGCGAGCGTCCCCAGGAACGCCACCATCATGATCAGGCTCGGGCTGACTCCGGCGAAGGGATGCACGTCGATCAGGGTGGTCAGCGCATAGGCGATCGCGCCGACGAGGATCGCGAGCATGGCGCGCACGACCGCCCGCCGATCCGTGGCCCGCACCAGCACGATGTAGACGAGGCCGAATGCGCCGGAGATCGGGATCAGGAAATACTTGATCCAGTTCGGCCACAGCAGCGCCGCGCTGATGCCGCCGATCACCCGGCTCAACTCGAAGCCGCTGAGCATCAGCATGATCGTCGCGTAGGCGATGATGCAATCGACCACGAAGCGCTGCGTCGCGAGCCAGCGCTCGGGAATCAGATCGGCGAGCGCAGTGACGGCGATGTGGCGTCCATTGCGGTGGCCGGCGGCAGCGCCGGTGAAGATCAGCCAGCCGAAGATCCAGGACGCCAGCTCCTCGGTCCAGGGGAACGAGGCGTTGAAGCCGTAGCGCCAGACGATCCCGGCCGTGACCGTGAGGGTGATGGCGAGGAGCAGCGCCGCGCAGAAACCGCTGACCGCCTGATCCATGCCATCGAGCAGGCGTGCCAGATTGCGGATGAGGCGGTCGTCACTCGAGCTGCGCACGACCTGCGCGTCATCCGATGCGGGCATGAAGTCGCGACCTCTGGTTCTGGCTGTCGTCGGTCATCGCGGATGATGCCGGCGATCGCGTGTCGTCCTCACACGCGATCGCCCGCTTCGTCGACCCGCCTAGTCCTTGAGCGCGCCGATCGCATCGATCAGCGACTTGCCCTCGGGGACCTTCTTCTGGAAATCGTCCCAGATCGGCGCCATCAGCTTGCGCCACGGCTCGCGATCCTTGACCACGAAGACCGTCGAGCCGAGCTCGACCGTCTTGGCCAGCGCCATGTCGTCGTTCTGCGACAAGAGGTGATGGATCATCGGCACGACGTCGTTGACCGAACGCTGCACCGCCGCCTGCTGGTCCTTGTTCAGCCTGCCCCACCAGCGCTCGGAGAAGGTGAACGCGATCACGGAGTAGATATGCCCGAGCTCGGTGAAGTTCTTCGCGACCTCGTACCATTTGAAGCTCAGGTAGTTGGTCTTCGGGTTGTCCATGAAATCGACGACTTTGGTCTGCAGCGCCGAGTAGATCTCCGGCGCCGGAATCGGCGTCGGATTGGCGCCCACGAGCTTCCAGATCTCGACATGCAACGGGCTCTGGATCACCCGCATCTTCTTGCCGCGCACATCGGCGACGCTCTGGATCGGGAAGGTGCTGATGAGGTTGCGCACGCCGGACAAGGTCATCCCCAGCACACGAAAACCTTGCGGTGTGAATTTCGGCCCCAAGCGCTCGGTCAACAGTCCATAAGCCGCGAGCGCATGATCGTCGTTGCGGAACACGAAGGGCAGGTCGATCACCTGTACTTCGGGTACCCAGTTGACGAGCACCGACGTGGTGATGACGGCACCCTCGATGGAGCCGAGCTTGATCCCCTCGGCCGTCTCCACCTCGCCACCGAGCTGGCCGCTCGGGAAGATCTTGATCTCCACGGTGCCGTTGGTGCGCTGCGCGACCAGGCTGGCGAAGCGCAGCAGGCCCAGATGGATGGGATGATTGTCGGGCACGATGCTGGAGAATTTGGCGGTCATCTTGGTCTGCGCCGTCGCGGGCGCGGGCGCGAACAGCGTCCCGAAGCCGAACGCGGCGCACGCCAGCAGCGCCGCCAGCGGCCGCATGCCGCCTCTGGGTCTTGGATTCATCGTTTCCTCCAATGTTTTTTTGAGAACACCGATCGCGCATTGGTCTGCGCCACCCCCACCCCAACCCTCCCCCACTCGCTGCGCTCGGGGGGAGGGAGCTGATCGCGCCAAGCACAATCGGACTCCCTCCCCCTTGCGGGGCAGGGCTATCGCATATGACTGAGCACATCGAGGAGGAAGGCATCGTCCCATCCTGCGCGTTTGATTTTCTGGCGCATGGATGTGGGCTCGGGGTGGGCTCGGATGATGTTGATGGCGAGCCTGCGCAAGACGGCGAGGTTTTCTGGCGCATTGTCTTTTCTGGCGCGGTTTTGGTCCTCGCCGAAGACGACATCGAGGATCCAATGCAGCTGGTTCTCGATCGCCCAATGCGAGCGCACGATGCGGAGCAGTTTTTTGGCGGGAATGTATTTGGAAAGCAGGTAGTAGCGCACGAAGGGCTTCTCGGCGGGTGTGCCATGGAGACGCCGACGCGACGTGACGCGGGCCAGTGCGACGATGCCCGGGAAGTTGTTGGTGGCAGCCAAGGTGGTATCGCGAATGACGGTGGCGCGACGCGCTTCGCACCGGTCGTGGGTGGAAGTTTCGAGCAGTTGGGCGACGCTTCGGGCGCCAGCACGGGTGAAGCGGCGGGTAACGGCGTCGAGCAGTTTGCTCTGATTTTTCTTGAGCGCCAGGACGTAGTCGGCACCACGCTCGAGCACCGTCGCGGCAAAGTTGCGGTGGCAATGCAAGGCATCGGCGGTAACGATGCTGCCCTTGAGGCACAGCATCTCCAGCACGTCCAAGGCTCCCTTGGCCTCGTTTCGGTTGGGCGCCTTGCGCGACGCCAAGGCCATGCGCGCCTCCACCGCGAAGACGTTGACCATGTGCATCGGCGTGGCGCTTCGGCCGCGCTCGTAGGCGCCACGCAGCGCCTTGCCGTCGATGGCAATGATGCCGGTGAGGTCCAGCCGATTGAAATTGGCGAACGCCACCATGAAGCGTCGGAAGGCGCGCTCGAACGCTTCCGGCTCCAGCAGGCGGAATACCCGGCTGAACGTGTCGTGGCTGGGTATCCCGTGTTCCAGCCGCAGGAACCTCCGCAGCAGGTGTTCCTTGCCACGTCCGAACTGTGCCATGTCCCACGCACACTGCGCACCGCACAGCGTGGCCGCCAGAGCGATGAACAGAATTTCCGGCAATTCGTGCCTGGAATTGCCAGCCCGAGGGTCGCGCAACCCGCGAAAAACCTTCTTGAACTTTCCCATCCGACCCCGCCTTCTCTTTCGGAGCCGTCCTCAGAATCCATCGCCCAAGCCAATGCAATACAAAATGAAAAACCATATGCGATTCCCCTGCC
>JANNTF010000076.1:0-3756 GCA_031403455.1 Alphaproteobacteria bacterium
GGAAAGATGACGTCGAACACGATCTGCTTGGCGCCCACGTCGACGAGCGCGCCGAGCGTTTGCGCCAGTTCGCGCGTCCACAGCGCCTGCGGGATGCCCGTGAAAGGCGGTGTGCGAAAACTCTCCTCGTCGATGGCGATCACGACGCTGGGTGATTGCGATGGCGCCCAGCGCGGGCCGGTCACCTGGTGACGCAGCCAGAACAGCGTATCGATCGAGAAGCCGCGCAACCGATCCAGTGTCGGCGAGAGGATCGCGATCGTGATCACCGCGGCCGCGCAGATGCCAAACAGAAAATTCTGCCGCTTCATCGCGGCGGCCGATGTGTCGATCTCAAAGCCGGACCAGGCGACCCAGCGCGGCGCCGGCCACTAATTTTGCGCCGGGATCGACGCGAAATACGATCCAGCGCGTGCCGGACCTGGCGCAATAGACGCCGCCGGCGATCAGCTGATGGCCCGCGGCGGCGAGATCGACGAACTTGCCGCGCTGCAGCTGCGCGCTGGCGTTCGGCAGCTCGATCACTGGCGCAACAGCGTCCAGGCGTTCGATCGAGATCGGGCCGGCTTGCCGCAGCTCGAATATCGGCGCGAGGCTGTAGACAACCGCCTGCGGTTCGGGCGCTTGGCCGTCGCGCTTCGGGCAAGGCGGGCTGCGGAAAACCATCACGCCGCTCGACGCGGCCTGATTCACGGCCAGCTTCAATCGCCCGCCGTCGCATTCGATACGCACACGCTCGACGCGACCGCCGGTCACTTCGCTCTGCTCGACTCCGATCTTGACCACGCCGCCCGTGATCGTCTCGCGCACGCAGGAACTGAGATAGCCCAGAGTCAGCGTATCGCCCGCGCCGAGCCGCAGCGTCCGGCCCGCCGCGACGTAGTCCATGAACTCGACGCCCTGGATCCGGCCTTTCACATTCTCGACGAGCGCCGTGATGTCGGCCGCATAGGCTGTCGACGCGCCGGCGGAGATGAGAACACCGACCAGCATGGCGCCACGACAGGAAACCCGGTGAAAGCTCATGATGATCCTGTGCTTGGCGGACGCAGACGCTTCATGGGGAGTTAAACACCGAACACCTGCGCCGGTCAGCGCTCATCGGCGCCGCCTTGGCCTCCGTCTCGGCGCGGGGACTGGACGTGCTGCACCGGCTTCTTGTTGGGAAACAACGCCAGCACCGCGGGATCGAAATCAACCGACGGCACCGGGTCACGCTTGAAATAGCCGAAATCATCGCGGCCACGGACCAAGGTCGCGTAAGGCATGTCGCCACGTTGACGGACATGCGGGGCGATGTAGCGGATCGCGTAGCCATAGCGCCGCGCCGGTGAGCGGTTGGGCGGCGATCCATGGACGATGTTGACGTGATGCAGCGACATCTGCCCCTCGTCCAGGATCAGGCTCACGCCCTGCTGATCGTCGACATCGACGGCAATCTCCTCGTGGGTGAACAGCATGTTGGCGCTGCCCTCGGGTGAATTCGCGTGAGGGAATCGCGGTGCCGTGTGGGAGCCGGGGATCACTTGCATGGCGCCATTGGCCAACGTGCTTGGCGCGAAGGCGATCCAGGCCGAGACCACGTCATCGGGCTCGAGCCCCCAGTAATGCGAATCCTGATGCCAGGCCACGAAGGCGGGGTTCATCGGCTCCTTCACGAACAGGCTCGACGACCAGCAGAGGATGTTGGGCCCGATCACGGATTCGATCGCGTCGAGGATTCGCGGGTCGTGGGTCAGGTCATAGAGGAAGCGGAGCTTGAGATGTCCCTTGTTGCGGATGATCAGGGTCGCCTGCTCGCCGGAGCGCGCCTCGAAAGCCTCGATGTCGTCGCGATAGCGGCGCGCTTCGGTCGGCGTCAGGCAAGGCAGCGGATAGGCGTAGCCGTCGCGTCGATAGGCATCGACCGCGGCCGGAGAGAGATGGTTCGACATGGCTCGGTGCAACCCCGTCTTGTCGTGGATCCTGGCGCGTCGGCGAAAACTTGCACCAGTATGTCACGCCATTCGAGATCCCCGGCTAGCGAGCCCTCAACGCATCGGCCAGCGCCCCGGCTTCGTCGAAGGGTGCCGAGCATACCGGGCCCGCGCAGAGATAAGCGGTGGCGCGGCCGGCGCGCATGCCCTTGCCATGCGCGGGGTGCCCGGGCGGCAGACTCGCGTCCGGTGCGATCCGCTGCAGCACGAGATTTGGCAACGATGCGGAAACGCTCGCCGCGCGCAGCAGAGCGCGCGTATCCGCGTGTTCGGCATCACCGACGATCACCAGCTGCAATCCACGCTCGAGAAGCTCCGCAGCGCTGAGCAGCGTCGGCAGCAGGAAAAAATTGCGCTCCACCGCGCCCGAGAACGCCGCGATGGTTGCGGACGCGCGGTCGCGATAGATCGCTTCCCCGGTCAGGAAAAACAGGCGCGCCAGGGCTTGCGCCATCACGCCATTGCCCGAGGGCGTTGCGTTGTCATCGGCATGCTTCGTGCGTGCGATGACGTCCGCCGCGCCGGCAGCGGTGAAGAAATACCCGCCCGCCGCATCGTCCCAGAACAACGCGTGCGCCTTGTCCGCCAGCCGGCGCGCGGTCGCCAGCCACGTGGTCTCGCCGGTCGCCTCATACAGCAACGCGCCGGCCCGGATGAGATGGGCGTAATCGTCGAGCATCGCCGGCGCGCCGCGCTTGCCGGCACGATAGCTGTGGCACAGCCTGCCATCGTCGGGATCGACGCAGACCGCCAGTACCGAATCGAAAGCACGAGCACCCAGCGCGATCCACGCCGGACGCTCGAAGGCGAGACCGGCGCGCGCCAGGGCGGCGATCATCATGCCATTCCAATCTGCGAGGATCTTGTCGTCGAGACCCGGGCGGATGCGCGTCGCGCGTCGCGCCAGGAGCGCGCTGCGGCTCGCCGCAAGCGCACGCTCCTGCGCGATGTCGCCCAGAGTCATTGTGTGCGAGCGATTGAGAATGGTGTGACCCTCCCAATTTCCCGCCGCCGTCACGTCGTAGGCGCGCTTGAATCCGAGGGCGCGGTCGCCGAGCGTTTCGTCGATCTCGGCCTCGGTCCAGACGTAGAATTTTCCCTCTTCGCCTTCGGAATCCGCGTCGAGCGTGGCGGCGAAGGCGCCCTTCTCCGCGACCATCTCGCGCGTGAGCCAGTCGACGGTTTCGGCGACGCGCGCGGCATAGAGCGGCGATTTATTGTCCTGCCACACCAGCGTCAGCAGCTCGACGAGCTGCGCGTTGTCATAGAGCATCTTCTCGAAATGCGGCGCCAGCCAGATCGCATCGGTCGAGTAGCGCGCGTAGCCGCCGCCGAGATGATCGTAGATCCCGCCCTGGCTCATACGGTCGAGCGTCAGCGTGACGGCCTGTTTCAGCGCCGGGTCACCGCCACGCCGAAACGCGCGCCAGATCAGATCGAAATGGCTCGACTGGGGAAATTTCGGCGCCGTGCCGATGCCGCCCTGCACGGGATCGACTTCCTGCGCGAGGCGCAGAGCGATCTTGTCGATCAACGCGACGGGAATGCCCGAACCGGCGCTCGATTGCGCACGCGCCCTCAGACCTTCCGCCAGCGCCGCGACATTCGTGGCGATGCTCTCCGGCTTGTCGGTCCAGGCCGCGGCGATGCCGCGCATGAAGTCAACGAAGGACGGCCGGCCATAGCGTGGTGTCGAGGGAAAATACGTGCCGCCCCAGAACGGCATCGCTTCGGGCGTGAGGAACATCGTGAGCGGCCAGCCGCCCTGCTCGCCCATCAT
>JANNTF010000077.1:0-1181 GCA_031403455.1 Alphaproteobacteria bacterium
GGCACCAGCGCCGAGGTCCGCGCGGCGTCGGCAATCGACATCGCGCTGTGGGACCTTTTCGGCAAGGCGACCGGACAGCCGATCCATCAGCTTCTCGGCGGCCTCAGCCGCGAGAAGATCCGCGCCTACAACACCTGCGCCGGCTACAGCTACAACAGCAGCGGCGGGCGGCGTGCGATCGGCGCGGACGACCGCGCGACGGGTCCTTATGACGATCAGCTCGGCTTCGAGCGCGATGCCGGCGCTCTCGCCGAGAGCCTGCTCGCCGAGGGCATCACGGCGATGAAGATCTGGCCGTTCGATCGCTACGCCGTCGAGAGCGGCGGGAGCTTCATTTCCAGCGCCGATATCCGGCGCGGCCTCGTGCCCTTCGAGAAGATCCGCAAGGCGGTCGGCGACCGCATGGAAATCATGGTCGAGCTGCACTCGATGTGGGATCTGCCCTCGGCCTTGTCGATCGCGCGGGCCTTGCGCGACATCCGGCCGTTCTGGGCCGAGGATCCGATCAAGATGCTCGACGCCGGCGCGCTGCAGACCTATGCCGAGCGCTCGGGCATTCCGGTCTGCGCGAGCGAGACGATCGCGGGTCGCGCCCATTACCTCGAGCTGTTCCGTCGCGAATGCGTCGACTACGCGATGCCCGACATTTCCTGGTGCGGCGGCCTCGGCGAAGCCAAGAAGATCGCCACCCTCGCCGAAAGCTTCCAGCGGTCGATCGCGCCGCATGACTGTACCGGACCGGTCGTGTTCATCGCGTCGACGCATCTCGCTCTCAACGCGCCCAACGCGGTGTTCCAGGAATCGGTGCGCGCCTACTACGCGACCTGGTATCGCGATCTCGTCACCGCCTTGCCGCGGGTCGTGGATGGCCATGTGACGCTTCCCGACGGAGCGGGCCTGGGAACGGAGCTGCAGCAGGCACTCGTGTCCGGACGGTCCAAGCCCGGCCGGCTGGTCGTCGGCGTGGCGGACGCCGTGCCGAAGCTGCTCGTCCACCGCCTGTTTGCCCCGGTGCTCGCCGCGGCGGACCCGGTGCGTCTCGTCATCCTGGAAAACAAACCGGACCGGCTCGCCGCGGAACTGGCGCAGAATGCCCTCGATGTCGTCGTCACCGATGCACCGATTCCGGCCACGGTCCGCGTGAAAGCGTACCATCACGCTCTCGGCGGCTGCGGGACGAC
>JANNTF010000078.1:0-7682 GCA_031403455.1 Alphaproteobacteria bacterium
GGGCGGTTCCGCGGCGGGCTCGGACTGTCGCGCAGCTATCGCCTGCTTGCGGATGAAGCGGTGTTGCAGCTGCGCGCCGATCGACTGCGCTTCCCGCCCTATGGGCTCGATGGCGGCGGGACCGGCGGCGCGAGCGCGAACTGGCTCGGCGAGGGCAACGAGAAGCACAACATTCCCGGCAAGGTCACGATGACGATGCGTCAGGGCGAATTGCTTGCGCATCACCAGGCCGGCGGCGGCGGTCACGGTGATCCGTTCACGCGCGATCCGGCAGCGGTCGCGCGCGATGTCTGGAACGAGAAGGTCACGGCGGCGGCGGCGCGCACGCACTACGGCGTCGCCGTCGACGCGGCATCGGGGCGTGTCGACGCGGCGGAGACCGCTCGCCTGCGCGCCAAACGCAACTAGGACAACAGGCTCGAGGGAGATCAGGGGATGACTGGGAACATGAAGCTCACACGTCGCGCGGCGCTCGTCGCCGCATCCGGCGCCATCGCGGCGCCCCATGTCGCGCGCGCGCAGCAGGAGAAGCTGGCGGTCCGGCTGGATTTTTCGCCGTGGGGCGTACAGGCGGCGATGCATCTCGCCGAGACGAAGGGCTGGTTTCGCGACGCCGGCCTCGCCGTCGACGTGCAGGACGGACGCGGCAGCGGCAACACGCTGCAGCTCATCAATGCCGGTCAGGCCGATGTCGGCCAGATCCAGGTCGGCCTGATCGCGCAGGCGCGCGAGCAGGGCGCCACGGTGCGCGCCTTCGCGGGTTTCGGCCGGCGCACCGATCTCTCGGTGCTCGTCGATCGCGACGGCCCGATCCAGAAGGTTCAGGATTTCCGCGGCAAAAGCATTGTCGTCTTTGCGGCAAGCCCCTGGGCGCCGTTCATCGACGCCTGGCTGCGCGCCGGTGGCCTGGATCGCACCAGCGTCACCGTGATGTTCGTGGATCCGGCCGCGCTGTGGGGCACCTATACGGCGAAGCGCGCCGATGGACTGATGTCGACGACGCCCTCGGCGATTCCAGTCGCCGAAAAGCCGCGCCCGAGTCGCGCGATCCAGGCCGACGATGCGGGCGTGGTTTTCCCGAGCTACGGCCTGATCGCCACCGAAGCGACGATCAGGACGCGCGGACCTGCGCTCAAGCGTCTGGTCGAAACCCAGCAGCGCGCCTGGGCGCAACTCAAGAACAATCTCGACGACGGCGTCGAGGCGATGATCAAGCAGCGGCCGGATGCCAAGCTCGATGCGGGCGTGTTGCGCGAACAGATCAAACTGACGATCGAGTTCTTCGATACGCCCGCGACCAAGGGCAAGGCCATCGGCTGGCAGTCCGAGGAGGATTGGACGGCTGCACTGCGCGCGCTCGAGGCGGCCGGCGCGATCAAACCGGGATGGAAGGCCGGCGACTACTTCACCAACGAGTTCATCGGCTGAGTTTGTGGCGTCTCTAGGATCGGTGGCATCGTGACCGCCTGCGTCGAAGTGCGCGGCGCGGGTAAGACCTATGGTTCGACGCGCGGGCCCGTCACGGCGCTGACAGATGTCGACATCGATGTGCGCGAGGGGGAGTTCGTCTCCCTCCTCGGCCCATCGGGCTGCGGCAAGTCGACGCTGCTGCGCTGCATCGCGGGTCTCGATCATCCGACCGCGGGAACGATCAGCGTTCGCGGCCGCGTCGTGGATCGGCCATCCGAACGGCTGGGCATGGTGTTCCAGCGCGACGTGCTGCTCGATTGGCGCAACATCCGCGACAACGTGCTGCTCGCGGCCGAGTTCCAGGGCCTGCCGCGCCGTGCATTCGTCGCGCGCGCGCAGGCGCTGCTGGAGCGCTTCGGCCTCGGCGCCTTCAGCGATCGTCATCCCTGGGAGCTCTCCGGCGGCATGCGCCAGCGCGCAGCGATCTGCCGCGCCCTACTCTGCGAGCCCGAGATCCTGCTGATGGACGAGCCCTTCGGCGCGCTCGATGCGATGACCCGCGACGATCTCAACCTGGAACTCGCGCGCATCCAGCAGGACGGCAAGCGGACCGTCATCTTCGTCACGCACTCGATCGCCGAAGCGGTCTATCTCGCCGATCGCGTCGCGGTGATGTCGACGGGACCCGGCCGCGTGGTGGAGATCTTCGACATCGACCTGCCGCGCCCGCGCCCGTTGAGCATTCGCGAGACGCCGGCCTTCACGGGGCATGTCAGCGCGATCCGCCGGCTGTTCTCGCGGCTCGGCATCGTGAAGGAATAGGCACGATGGCGCGGGACAGCGGCGGCGCCGGTCATGGCCAAAGCCTGCTCGCGACGCTTGGCGTCTTGATCGTGCTGCTCGTGCTGTGGGAACTCGCGGTCCGCGTGCTGGCGCCGCCGCCGATCATCCTGCCCGCGCCAAGCGCGATTGCCGTCGAACTCGCCGACGCGCCGCGGTACTTCCTGCGCCATGCCGGGTTCACGCTCTGGACGACGCTCGCCGGCTTCATCCTGTCGGTCGTCCTCGGCGTGGCGCTCGCCGTCGCCATCGTCGCATCGCGCTGGGCCGACCGCATCATCACCACCGTGCTCGTCGTCCTCAACTCGCTGCCCAAGGTCGCGCTGGCGCCGCTCTTCGTGATCTGGATGGGCACGGGCGCGGAGCCCAAGATCGCGATCGCGGTCATGCTCGCGATCTTCTCGATCGTCGCCGACGTGGCGCTGGGCCTGCGCTCCGTCGATCCCGACGCGATCGCGCTGGCGCGCGTGCATCAGGCGACCGCGTGGCGAATTCTATGGAAGATCCGCTTTCCCAACGCGCTGCCCGCGCTGTTCGTGGGCATGAAGATCGCGATCAGCTTCGCGCTGGTCGGCGCCATCGTCGGCGAGTTCGTCGGCGGTTCAGCGGGGCTCGGCTACGTCATCCTGGTCGCGCAGGGTCAGTTCGACACCGTGCGCGTCTTCGCGGCGCTGGTCGTGCTCGGGCTGATCGGCACGCTGCTGTTCTACGCCGTCGAAGCCGCCGAACGCCTGGCGCTGCCGTGGCATGTCTCACAGCGCAACCAGGATGCGGGGCCGAGATGAACGACAAGGAGTTCGGCATGCGCGGTTGCGTGTTCGCTGCCACACTGATCCATGTGCTCGCCCTTACGGCGCTTGCGGGCGCTCAGCCCGTCGCGCGCGATGAGCGCTGCGGCGAGGTCGTGACGGTCGACACGCAGCGCACCGCGAAACTGCGCTATGCGCTGGCGCCGCCGACGACATCAGATGCGCCGGGCGAGCGTATCGCGCTGGTGCTGCTCGCCGGCGGCACTGGACATGTCGCGCTCGATGCCAAGGGCTGCGCGCGGGCGCTGCGCGGGAATTCGCTGGTGCGCTCGATTCCCCTCTTCCACGCGTCGGGTTTCTTCACCGCGCTGGTCGACGCACCGGCCGATCATCAAGGCGAGGATGGGCTCGGCGGCTTTCGCGGATCGAGCGCGCACGCCCAGGATCTCGGCCAGGTCATCGCCGATCTGCGTGCACGCACCAAGGCGCGGATCTGGGTGGTCGGGACCAGCCGCGGCGCGATCTCCGCGGTCAATGTCGCATCCAGCCTGACCGGCTCAACGGGGCCGGATGGCCTCGTCCTGACCTCCGCCTTGATGTCCGGGCAGAGCGGCGCGCGCAAACCCTGGGTCGCGCAGAGCGTATTCGATCATCCGCTCGAGGCGATCCGGATCCCCGTGCTGATCGTCGGGCATGCCGCCGATTCCTGCATCCGATCGCCGGCGGGGCTGATGGACAGAGTCCTCGCGCGCACGAATGGCGCGCGCGAGCAGATCGTGACGATCACCGGCGGCCCGGCCGCCGCCGCCGTGTCGAGCGTCGATGCCTGCGAGGGCCGCTCGCCGCATGGCTTCATCGACCAGGAGCCGGAGGTCGCGCACGGCATCGCACGCTTCATCCGCGGTGGCCGTTTCTAGAGCAGCCGTCGACGCGATGTCCGGCAAAACCGTATCCGCGTTCCCAATCCGGAACCGGTCTTTTGGTCTCAACTCGTCGAAGACAGCACCGCGATCATCGCGACGACGGCGAGGGTCAGGGAGACGAGCAGCACGGCGAGCACGCGGCCGGTGATCACGCCATGGCGGATGTGTTCACCTTCGACGTCGAATTCCTTGGCAACCATGAAATCCTCCGATGTGAGGGTCTTGATGCGAGGAGAGTTCGATCAGCGCCACGACAATCCGACACCATCCACGATTCAACGCCTATCCGCACCCAAAGTAAAATCGATCCAGCGTCGATTTTCCTGTCGCATCACGACAACGCGATCACGATGTTGCCGCCGCTGTCGAGGCCGGCGGTGGCGCCGGGCGGGACGACGCAGGTGGCGTCGTACTCCTCGATGATCAGCGGGCCGTGCTGGGCGTTCGCGAGATCGCTGCGGCGCAGGACGGGAGTCTTCAGCCAACCCGACGCGGCGCCGAAATAGGCGTCGCGCGGCGGCGGCGGTGAGGGCTCGGCGCGGGTCGGGCGCACGCGTTCGGGCACACCCGGCCCATCGCGCAAGCCCTGACCGATGACCTGGATGGCGACGAGTTCGACCGGCTCCTCGGGCCCGGCGCGATGGCCGTAGGTCTTCTCGTGCTCCTGGCCATAGGCCTCTTCGAGATGCGCGATCATCGCGGCGTCGAGCTTGCCGTCGGGCACGGGCACCACGAGCTCGTAGCTCTGGCCCTGGTAATGCAGCGCAGCGGCCCGCTTCAGGCGCGCACGTGCGTCGGTGAAGCCCTCGACGGCGAGCTGGGCGCGCGCCTGGTCGACGAGTTCGCCCCACGCGCGATCGATCTCCTGCAGATCCGCGTTGCGCATCAGGCGGCGGAAGCTGCGCCCATAGTGATGCTCGACATCGGCGTAGAGCAGACCGAAGGACGAGAACAGCCCGGCACTCGGAGGCACGATCACGCGCGTGATGCCGAGCTCGCGCGCCATGCCGCAGGCGAAGAGCGGCCCGTTGCCGCCGAAAGCGAACAGCGCGAAACCACGCGGGTCGCGGCCACGCTCCGTCGAGACCGATTTGATCGCGCGGATCATGTTCGACGCCGCGATCTGATGCGCGCCATAGGCGGCGTGCTCGAGACTCATCGCGAGCGGCGTCGCGATCTTGTCCTGGAACGCGGCGCGCGCCTTGGCGGCGTCGAGCTTCACCGCGCCGCCGACGAGATGCAGCGGATTGATGTAGCCGAGCAGCACATTCGCGTCGGTGACGGTCGGGATCTCGCCGCCTTTGCCATAGCAGACCGGACCCGGCATCGAACCCGCGCTCTCCGGACCGATCTGCAGGCTGCCGCCGCCATCGATCCAGACATGCGAGCCGCCGCCGGCGCCGACTTCCGCGAGATCGATCGCCGGAACCTTGAGCGTGTAGCCCGCGCCGGTCAGCAGCCGCGAGCCGATCATGATGCCCGCGCCGACCGAGTACTCCGTCGCGCGCGTCACCTCGCCCTCCTCGACCATCGAAGCCTTGGCCGTCGTACCGCCCATATCGAAGGTGATGATCCTCGGCAGCGCCTTCGCGCGCGCCAGCGCCTGCGCCCCGACCACACCGCCGGCCGGGCCGGACTCGATGATGTTCATCGGCCGTTCCGCCGCGGCGCTGTCGGTGGTGAGCCCGCCATTCGATTGCATCAGCAGCAGACGCGCTGGAATGCCCGCCGCGTCGAGTCCCTTGCGCAGCGCGCGCAGATAGGTCGCGACCACCGGCTTCACGTACGCGTTCACGACGGTGGTCGAGGTGCGCTCGTATTCCTTGATCTCCGGCAGCACCTCGTAGCTGATCGAGTAGGGCAGCTCGGGTGCGCGCGCCTTGATGACGTCGCGGATGAGCAGCTCATGCGCGGGGTTGGTGAAGGAATTGAGCAGGCAGACCGCGATCGCCTCGACCTTCTCGGCGATCAGCGCATCGACCGCGCGCTCGGCGTCGCGGCGGTCCAGCGCGCGCTCGACCTTGCCGAAGGCGTCGATGCGCTCATCGACCACCTGGCGCAGATAGCGCTCGACCAGCGGCATCGGCTTGGTCCAGGCCATGTCGTAGAGCCGGGGCATGCGCAGCGTGCGGATCTCCAGCACGTCGCGAAATCCCTTGGTCGTGATCAACCCGGTGCGCGCGCCCTTGTGCTCGAGGATCGCGTTGGACGCGACCGTCGTGCCGTGCCGGATCTCCTCGATGTCCGAGCCCGATAGGCCCTGTTCGCGAAACACCTCGACCAATCCCTCGACGATCGCGCGCGCGTAATCATCGACGCTCGAGCTGATCTTCTTGGTGTGGATCGTACCGTCGGATCCGAGCAGCACGATGTCCGTGAAGGTGCCGCCGATATCGACGCCGACGTGATAGCTGGTCATGAACTCGCTTTCGAACGGGGTGAACTGCGCTGCGCATGGGCAGCGATGCGGGTGAGCAAGGCGAGATCGCGTGTCGCGTGCTCGACGGTGTTGCGCACCGGCGTGGCCTCCACGATCGCGGACCAGAAGGACTCGAGCTCGCGCAAGAAAGCTTCCTGATAGCTCGCGCGGATCAGCGTCCTCTCCGCGCGATCGCCCACGGAACGCTGGACCCAAAGCTCGGTCGGCTGATGGTTGAGATAGGGCGAGGGAAACACGAGTTCGAAGATGCGGTCCTCGAAATAGAGAGCGATGCGTTCGCGATACTCGGCCAGCGCCGGCACCGCCAGATGAACCATGTTCCAGACGACCCGGCCGTCGAGCAGGCGGAGCTGCGCCGCACCGCCCTCGCCGCCGGCGAAGACTTGCGCGCCCGCGATCTCGCCGTCGGGAATGCCGAGGCGATCGAGGATGCCGTGCACGGCATTCACATCGTGGACGAGGCTCGAGCAATACGGGCCGATCGCGCCGCGGAAATGCGCGGCGTCGAGCGTCATGCCGGTCGCGGCGGCGACCTGCGCGCGCTGAGCGCTGCGCGTCGCGTCGATCAGCGCGGCGGGTACGTCGTCGAAGCGGCGATAGGGATGATGGCCGACGAAGGGCCCGGCATCCGGATCGCTGACCTCGACCGAGATGTAGCGCAAGCCCCGCGCATCGACCGGCAGCAGCTCGAGCAGCGCCTCGTAGCTCGGATCGAAACGCTTCATGTAGCCGAGCTGCACCACGCGGCCGGCGCGATCGCGCGCGACCGCGATGCGCATCCCGTCCGCCGGGTCGTAGCACAGGGGCTTCTCGCAGAAGACGTGCAAGCCCGCCGCGAGACCGGCGAGGACATGTTCGACATGCAGCGCATCCGGCGTGGCGACCACGACCGCGTCGAGGCCGAGGGCGAAGAGTTCATCCTGACTCGCGCATGTCGCCACGCCGTAGCGCGCGGCGATGAAGTCGCGCGCGCCTGGTGACGGATCGCAGACGCCGATCAGCACGAACCTGTCCGCGAGCCGGATCAGGTTCGGGATGTGCTCGACCTGCGCGATCAGGCCGGCGCCGATGACGCCGATGCGAAGCCGCTTCATCGACACCGCTATTGCAGCTTCACATCGTCCAGACGCATCAGCCCATCGGGGATCGGCTTGAAGCCCTGCAGCCCGGCCTTGTGCGCGAAGAACCATTTCCAGTGATAGAGCGGCACCGTCGGCATGTCCTGCATCCACAGCTCGGTCGCCTTGGCGTAGAGCTGGGCGCGCTGCTCGACATCGCTCACGCGGCCGGCCTGGTTGAGCAGATCGTCGACCTCCTTCG
>JANNTF010000079.1:0-2055 GCA_031403455.1 Alphaproteobacteria bacterium
TGCTGGTCCAGTTCGGTTTGCAGGCGATCATCAACATGGGATCGACGCTCCATCTGTTGCCGACCAAGGGCATGACGCTGCCCTTCATCTCCTACGGCGGCTCGTCGCTTCTGGCGCTCTCGCTCGGCATGGGCTTCGTGCTGGCACTGACGCGCAAGCGCTATGGCCCTGGAGAGGGTGAATGAGCGCGCCGCTGGTCATGCTCGCGGCGGGCGGCACGGGCGGCCATGTGTTTCCCGCGGAGGCGCTGGCGGAGGCGCTGATCGCGCGCGGCCGGCGCCTCGTCCTGATCACCGATCACGCGACGCGCAGCTACGGCGGCACCCTGGGCAAGCTCGAGACTCATGCGCTGGGTTTGCGCCGCATGGGCGACGGGCGCGTATCGCGGCTGCTCGGCCTGGCCAGCGTCGCCGTCGCCGTACCGCGTGCGCGGCGCCTGATCGATCGCCTTGGACCCGCCGTCGTCGTCGGATTTGGTGGCTATCCTTCGGTGCCAACCCTGTTCGCCGCCGCACGCGCCGATGTGCCGACTTTGATCCACGAGCAGAACGCGATCCTCGGTCGCGCCAACCGCCTGCTCGCAGGCCGCGTCGCACGGATTGCCACGTCGTTCACGCATGTCGCACGCGTGCCCGCCGCTGCCGTCCACCGCTTGGTCGGCAATCCCGTGCGACCGCCGATCCGTGCCATGCGGGGCGTCGACTACGCGCCCTCGACCACCGACCAGCCATTCCTGCTCCTGGTCACGGGCGGCAGCCAGGGTGCGCGCGTCTTCACCGACGTCGTGCCCGCCGCGCTGACCCGACTGGACGAGAAACTGCGTCGCCGCTTGCGCGTGTCCCATCAGGCACGGCCCGAGGATGCGCAGCGCGCCAAGGCCGCCTACGTGGCGGCCGGCATCGATGCCGAGGTCGAGCCGTTCTTCAGCGACATGGCGCAGCATCTGAGTCGCGCGCATCTGGTGATCTGCCGCGCCGGAGCCTCGACCTGCGCGGAGATCGCCTGCGTGGGCCGCCCCGCGCTCTTCGTGCCGTATCCCTTCGCCATGGACGATCACCAGACGGCCAATGCGCGGGCCTTTGCCGAGTCGGGCAGCGGTTGGGTGCTGAGCCAAGCCAACTTCACGCCCGCGACGATCGCCGAACGCGTTCGGGACTGGATGTCGATGCCGACTCCACTTATTGCGGCGGCGAGTGCCGCGCATGCGCTCGGGCGGCCCGAGGCGGCCGAGCGGCTGGCGGACGAAGTCGATTCGCTGATGCCGAACAACGGCGCACGCCTGGAGAATGCGGCATGAGAGCCCTTCCACTCGATATCGGGATCATCCACTTCGTCGGAATCGGCGGCATCGGCATGTCCGGGATCGCGGAGATCCTGCACAATCTCGGCTACCGGGTGCAGGGTTCGGATCAGGCGGAGAACGCCAACGTCAAACGCCTGGCCGGTCTCGGGATCAAGACGATGGTCGGACACGCGCCGGAGAATTTGGGCGATGCCGGCGTCGTCGTCATGTCGAGCGCCGTCAAGCCGGAAAACCCGGAGCTACAGGCCGCGCGCGAACGCCATCTGCCTGTGGTGCGGCGGGCCGAGATGCTGGCGGAGCTCATGCGGCTCAAATGGGCGATCGCCGTCGGCGGCACGCATGGCAAGACGACCACCACTTCGATCTGCGCCGCCATGCTGGATGCGGCGGGACTGGACCCGACCGTCATCAACGGCGGCATCATCAACGCGTACGGCACCAATGCGCATCTCGGCGCCGGCGATTGGATGGTCGTCGAGTCCGACGAATCCGACGGCAGCTTCCTGAAGCTGCCCGCGACGATCGCGATCGTCACCAACATCGATCCGGAGCATCTGGATTTCTGGGGCGATTTCGAATCGCTGCGCCGGGGCTTTCGCACTTTCGTCGCGAATATCCCGTTCTACGGCTTCGCCGTCTGCTGCATCGATCACCCCGAGGTGCAGGCGCTGATCGGCCAGGTCCAGGACCGGCGCATCATCAGCTACGGCTTCTCGCCGCAGGCGGAAGTGCGCGCGGTGAATCTGAAACTC
>JANNTF010000080.1:0-4155 GCA_031403455.1 Alphaproteobacteria bacterium
TCCCTCTGATCTCAGCGGTCGATTCTTATGCAGTGCCCAGCGCCGCGATCTGCCGCGTCGCGCTTCGTGTTCACGGGTGCAACTCCACATAAAACGGCGCTCGGGATAATGCGCCTTATGCCGAGCACGACATAAGGCGCATGCCCGGCGCAAGTTCTTTGATCTCGCCCGTCTGCAGAAAGCGCCGATCGCCATCGATGCGGTCAAGCGCATCGACGCGCTGTTCGAGATCGAGCGCACCGTCAACGGCCAACCGAGCGCCGAGCGCCGCCGCGTGCGCCAGGCGCAAAGCCGACCCTTGATCGTCGAGCTCGAAGCCTGGTTCCCCGAGCAGCGCGCGAAGCTCTCCGCCAAGGCCGATCTCGCCAAGGCGATCGCCTACGCGCTCAATCGATGGACCGCGCTCACGCGCTTCCTCGACGACGGCAGGCTCTGCCTCTCGAACAATGCCGCCGAGCGCGCGCTGCGCGGTATCGCGGTCGGACGCCACAAATGGACCTTCGCCGGTTCCAACACCGGTGGCGAACGCGCGGCTGCGATCTACACCCTCATCGAATCCGCGAAGCTTAACGACATCGATCCACGGGCTTGGCTCGCCGACGTGCTCGCGCGTCTGCCCGATCATCCGGCCAAGCGCGTCGCAGAACTGCTGCCCTGGCACTGGCGCACTGCGGCCACTGCCGTCGCTGCGTAGCAGGGCGACCTGCGGTCGTTACCGGACGCGTACGATGCAGTAGACGGCGACGAGTGCCGCGCGACAATCAAGATGAGAGGGCAGCGACAATCAGGATGAGAGACGCTCGGCGGTGGCGTAACGCAGGGAGGTGTGCCCGGCATGGGCATTGGATTGGAGGTGCAAGTCCTTCACGGGGCGAGTTGGTAGCAACCGTGAGCCGGAGGCAACTGCATGCAGGGTTGTCCGTCGTGAGACGCGCAACTCTGGCGCCGCGAGGCCGTGTGGGGAAGAAGCCCGAGGCGAACCGCAGCACCGAACGCGAGTGAACTCCTGAGCAGGCCGGTTCAGCCGGGCAAGCGTGCCTCCGTACGCGACGCCCGAATTCCAACCGAGGCTGAGGCGGTAAGGGGAGCGGCGGCCAAGCCGATCGCCGCCGGGCCCTCTCGTTTGAACGAGAACTCGGTCGTGTCCTGGAGCACCAGCACCGGGCCGTCATGCGCGACCAACCGAGCGCGCGTCGCCTCGAAGTGGCCGGCCAGGATCTCGGCCTCGCTGACGCGATCGTTGGACGAGAACCGATACGCCGCCTTGGTCGCCGCCCAGTCCTGGCGGGCCATCGGCAGGCTCTCGCCGACCGCGCCGCCCATCCGCTCGAGCAGCACGCGAAGCCGCTTGCCGAGCCGTTCGTCGGCGAACGCGCTGCCCGCCAGCTCGGCGTCCAGCCACGATTGAGATCCAGCCATCGGCACCTCGCTCTCTGCGAATCGGTGCCAACCAACGAATCACGTTAGATTCCCGCAGCGCAAGAACGACGAAGATGTGGGTAATCGAAAGGCCGCTAGGTACACACGCATCTTCGGCGGAACGCTGATCACGACAGTGCCGCCAGCACGCGATCGAGAACCTCGAGATCAACGTCGCGATCGACCCGCACGACCACGCCGCCCGGCATCTCAATCTCGATCACCCCACCGCCGCCCGCGCCGATCAACCGCACCGGAACCAGCGATGTCGATGCTTCAGAGCGCACGAGAGACTGCGTCCGTTCGCCGCACGGGCGACGTCAACCCTCGAACCAAACCCACCGCAAACTCTGCGCCCGCAGATCCCACGGTCCACGCCGGACGCTCACCGTGATTCAACTCGCTCAGATCGTCCTCTAGATCAATCCGTCAAAGACTCACGCGTCCGATCAAGTTGACGGATGTTCGCAAAATGGATCGCATTCGCTCGAGCGTTGAATAACTAATGCACCCCTTAGCGCGGAGAAGATGACGTTTGAAACACCGAATCCACGGGCCTTGGTTCAGGCGGCAGCGCCCCAACTTCAATGGTCGTCTCTATTGTCGCCAGAAGACGATCTACATCGGCTCGAGCGTGTTTGAAACCTATCAAATCGGCCCCTTCGAGCTTCCGGCCAGTCGGAAATTTCACGCCCATTGGGTTGATCTGCGCTCCACGACGGATGACTTCATAATGAAGATGGGCGCCAGTTGATCTGCCGGTGGTTCCCACATATCCGATTATCTGTCCCTGCCGCACGCGGCTGCCCTCGGCGATACCAACCGCAAAACGACTCATGTGAGCATATGCCGTTGCATACTCCGCGTTATGGCGCAGCCGTACATAATTTCCATATCCGCCGAACCAGCCCTTCATTTCAATATTTCCATCACCAGCTGCTTGGATAGGCGTGCCAGTGGCGGCGCCAAAGTCCACGCCCTTGTGGAAAGCGCTGTAGCCCAGAATCGGGTGCATGCGTGACCCAAATCCCGACGTAAGTCGGGCACCATCAATTGGTGTTTTCAGGAGTGCCTTCCGGACACTTTCGCCCCTTTCGTTATAGTAGTCGACGTTCCCATCGCGATCAATGAACCGATAGACGACTAGACGTCGACCAGACAACAATAGGGAAGCGTAACTCAGGCGCCCATCTTTTGCGACGCGCCCGGAGTAGTCTCGAAATCGTTCGAACAAGATTTCAAACGCGTCGCCAGGTTGTATATCGCGCTGGAAATCGACATCAAAGCTGAAGGCGCGGATGAATTCTATCATCGTCGGGATGGGTACCCCAGCCGCCACCCCGGCCTCATAGAGGCTCGACCGAACCATCCCGGCGGCCCGACTATTCTCGAGCAATAGCGGCTTTTCCTTTTCGTAAGCCATGAATCGTCCGCCCGGCTCCCGAGTTAGCCCCACATCACGATCCGCACGGGCAGTAAGCCATGCACCCACTAGTTCGCCCCCGCGTCCGGCTGCAAACGAGAAAGTGATCTCTTGCCCGGGCTTGAGGCCACGCGGATCATACACAGTCGCTAAAGCACTGACCGCCTCATGGGCTTCGGCACGCGCTAGGCCGAGAGATAGAAGGATGTCCATCAGTGTGTCACCGCGCCGAACTGCCACGATACGTTGGCCGTATGAGGTTGCACGGAACTGATCTGACAAGGGGCCTAGGGGCGTGGTTGTCGCCACCGCCAATTCCAGGGTCGTAACAGCCTGCTCAGAAGGAAGTTGTTGAAGCGGCGAGATTTCAATTATTTCCCAAGCGAATGGATCGAAAATTTCCGCACTGGCCGCGAGTTCTGGGTGGGATTGAACGTTGTCAACGGACAAGCCCCCAGTAATATTGACTCGAACTTCTTGGTCCACCCCAGCGAGATGCAAAAGGGTATGTTCGTCGGCAAGCTGCGGGAGGGCCGCAAACACGAGCACGAGCGCCATCGCTCGCGGCCCCTTGCCAGCGAGGCAGCGATATCCCTGCCGACGAGATCGGCGCTGGTTAATCAAGCTAAACCCCTCGTTTAGTACTGATGACGTTCACCATAGATACACATCCATGCAACCGCTGCATGCCCCCAATCCCACAGATGGTAAACTTTCCCTTTCTGTGACCTCAGTCAACCCTTTTTCGTAGGAAATTCATACCCTTCAGACCGTCGGGAGCCCTGGATAAGATTGCAGGGTTCATTTGCTTGACACATCCGGGAGGCGCGCGTATACCCCGCGCCCTGCCGCCTGGCGGAACGTAAACCTCCCCGGGCGTCAAGCTGTTTGAAAAGTGAAAGATGAAAGGGATGCGCGGGCGGCGGCACGAGAGTTTTGTGCACGTTCGTTACGCGCGTCTAAGGAGACATAGTTCTATGCTGTGCAAATAGCATTTTATGGAATGGCGTTTAAATAAACGAGTACAGGCTCAGATCGTCACAGGGAAACCTGTGACCGTTAACTTGAGAGTTTGATCCTGGCTCAGAACGAACGCTGGCGGCATGCCTAACACATGCAAGTCGAACGGACTGCAGCAATGCAGTCAGTGGCGAACGGGTGAATAACGCGTGGGAACCTACCTCGGAGTTCGGAATAACCGCGGGAAACTGCGGCTAATACCGGATACGGCCTGAGGGCGAAAGGAGCAATTCGCTCCGGGAGGGGCCCGCGTCCGATTAGCTAGTTGGTGGGGTAACGGCCTACCAAGGCGA
>JANNTF010000081.1:0-3244 GCA_031403455.1 Alphaproteobacteria bacterium
CCGTCCTGGTCGCCGCGCGACGTCGTGAAGGTCGAGGCGTTCACGAGCAGGAACCCGTCGAAGACGAGGACCGCACCTCCGCTCCCGCCGCCGCCGCTGTCGGTGTCGTGCACGTCGCAGCCGTCGTCCTTGGCGAGCAAGTAGCTGAAGGTGTTGCGCGCCCCATTGGTCGTTGCGTAGTGGATGCGCGGGCCGATGCCGCCGTGATCCGCGGCCATCGAACTGACATTCACGATCGCGCCGCCCGCGCCGCCGCGCTTGGTCGACATGCGCCGCACCGCCTCGCGCGCGCAGATGAAATAGGCGACGACGTTGACGTCCCAGAGGCTGCGCATCCGCGCGGCGTCGAAATCCTCGATCGTATGTTCGCCGCCGAGATGACCGGCGTTGTTGACGAGCCCGCCGAGCGGACCGAGCTCGCGATCGGCGCGGGCGAACATTGCGACGATCTCCGCCTCGTTGCTCATGTCCGCCTTGACCGCGATCGCCTTGCCACCGGCCTTCGTGATGTGGGCGACGACCGCCTCGGCCTCGCCGGCGTGGCTGTTGTAGTTGACGCAGACCCGCCAGCCCGCGGCGGCGGCGAGCCGCGCTGTACCGGCGCCGATGCCGCGGCTGGCGCCCGTCACGATCAAACTCTTGCTCATGTCGTTTTCCCCCTGGTTTGGTTCAGGCGCTTTCGCGCACGATCAATTCGAAGCCGGTATCGATCACGCGCTTGCGCGACGGGCCGCCGGCGAAGCGGGCCAGCATCAGTTCGCCCGCGAAGCGCCCGATATCGAGACGCGGGATCCGGATCGTCGTCAATGACGGCGTGACCAGCCGCGCGATCTCGATGTCGTCGAAGCCGGCGATGGCGATCTGGTCGGGAACGCGCACGCCGCGCTTCTGACACGCGAACAGCGCGCCGGCCGCGATCGCGTCGGCGGAACAGAGTAGCGCGCGCAGATCCGGGCGGCGGTCGAGCAGCATGTCCATCGCCCGCGCGCCCGCCGCCATGTCGAGTTCCGCCTCCATCAGCAGACCGTCGTCGACGCTGCGCCCGGCCGCGCGCATCGCATCGTGGAATCCGCGGCGGCGATCGGCCGCGCGGTCGTTGTCGGCGCTGGGCGCTCCGAGGAATCCGATCGGGTCGTAGCCACGCCCCAGAAGATGGCGCGTGGCGACCATCGCGGCGGCGTGATTGGAGAAGCCGACGGCCATGTCGATCGGCGTACTCGGCAGATTGCCGCCTTCGATCACGGGAATGCGGGCGGCCGCGAGCATCGCGCGCGTGGCGGCGGTGTGGGTGGTGCCGGTGAGGAAGAGCGCGTCGACGCGGCGCGACAGGAAGGCGCGCACCAGGGCCTCCTCACGCGCCGCCGAGAAGCCGCTCGGCCCCAGCAGCAGATGGATGCCGGCGGCCTCGAGCGTGGTGCTCAGCCCGTGCACGACTTCGGCGACCAGCGAGTTGGTCAGCAGGGGAACGATCGCGGCGACGACATCGGTGCGGTTGAGCGCGAGACCGCGCGCCAGCAGATCCGGCGTATAGGCCGTCTCGGTGAGGACCGCTTCGACACGCGCGCGCGTCGGCTGCGCGACCTTCGTCGGATCGCGCATCACGCGGACCACCGTCGTGGTCGAGACGCCGGCACGGGCAGCGACATCGCGCAGGCGCGGACGGTTCGATGCCAACGAAATCTCCCCCCTCGACCCCACGCTCCTGGAGCGCCGCGCAGAACCACCTTGCAACGGCTTATGTAAGCGGTAACATTTGCATCCATCGAGGATCAAGCGGCGAGCGGCTTGGTCGCGATGCCCAGGGCACGAAGAGCCCGGGATTGGGGGAGGGAATGGGCCAAGTCTCGTCGCACGGCTTCATGGGCTATCGGCGTGAAGACGGACACGTCGGCACACGCAACCATGTCGTGGTGCTGTCCGTGCTCGGCCTCGTTATGGCGCCGGCGCGCCGCGTCGCGCAGACCGTGCGCGGGACGCTGCTGATCGCGACGCCCTATGGCCGCGGGCAATTCGGCGACGACAAGCTCGTGCATGAGCGCCAGCTGGTCGGCCTCGGCCGCAATCCCAATGTCGCGGCGGTGATCGTGATCGGCGCAGATCGCAAGACGGCCGATCGCATCGCGGCGGCGATCGCCGCGACCGGCAAGCCGGTGGAAGTCTGCGCGCTCGATGATTGCCACGAAGACTCGCTGGAGCTGAGCCATCGCGCGATCACCATCGCCGCGCGCCTCGTGCGTGATGCCTCGCGCCGGCGCCGCGAACTCGTGCCGGCATCGGCGCTGTTCCTCGGCATCGAATGCGGCCATTCCGATGCGACATCGGGACTGGTCGCCAATCCCGTGGCGGGCGCGGGCGCGGATCTGCTCATCGACGCCGGCGGCAGCGCCGTGTTCGGCGAGACGGTCGAATGGCTCGGCGCCGAGCAGTTGCTGGCGCAGCGCGCGGCGACGCCGGCAATCGGACGCGCGATCATCGACGCGGTGGCGCGGCGAGAAGCGGCGGTCGCGGCGACCGGCTTCGATCTCACCGGCAACAACCCCGGCCAGGAGAACATCCGCGGCGGGCTGTCGACGATCGAGGAGAAATCGCTCGGGGCGATCGCCAAGGGCGGCACGAAGCCGATCCGCGGCGTGCTCGCCATCGCTGAGGAGCCGCGCGCGCCGGGCCTCTATCTGATGGATGCGCCGGCCTTCTCGCCGGAATCGCTGACGGGGTTCGCGGCGAGCGGCGCCAATCTGATGCTGTTCACGACAGGGGCCGGCAACAGCTACTGCAATGCGATCGCGCCGACGATCAAGATCAGCGGTCGCCCCGACACGGTGGCGCGGCTGGCGCATCAGATCGACTTCGACGCCACCGCCGTGCTCGCCGGCCGCGAGGAGCTGCGCGACGCGGGCGCGCGGCTGTTCGCGCTGATGCTCGCCATCGCATCGGGCGATCGCAGCTGGGGCGAGATTCTCGGTGAGGGCGACGAGGTCTTCGCCCGCGTCGGAGGTTCGTTGTGACGGGCGTGCCGCCGGCGCTGCGCGCGGTCGGCATCTACCTGCGCACGATGCTGATATTCGCCCTGGTCTGGCACGTCGTCTCGGCCGCGGTCGACAATCGTGTCCTGCTGCCGGCGCCGCTGGTGGTCGCGGACGCCTTCTGGCGGCTGGCGCTGGCGGGCGAGCTGGTCGAACACGCCACGATCAGCATCGCGCGCATGCTCCTGGCGGTGGCCCTCGCAATGCTGGTCGCGCTCCCC
>JANNTF010000082.1:0-1742 GCA_031403455.1 Alphaproteobacteria bacterium
CCGCGGCTGGACAGCGTGTAGACGCTGGTCAGCACGCATTCGCCGGCGCAACGCAGATCCAGCGCCAGGCTCTGCAAGCTCAGCCCGCGCGCCGCCGGATCGGGCTCGAGCACGAAGGCGGGGAACTCGAGCTGCCAGCGGTATTGCGGCGCCATCGCCGCGGTGGCCGGCAGCGCCGCGGCGATGCCTGCGAACAATGCGATCCAGGGTTTCATGCGGGCTCCGCCTCAGGCCGCGAGTTTCTTCGCCTGCATCAAACCGCGATCGAGATCGCGGATGATGTCCTTGGGATCCTCGAGGCCGACCGAGATGCGCACGACATCGGGGCCGGCGCCGGCGGCGATCTTCTGCTCGTCGCTGAGCTGCCGATGCGTCGTCGAGGCGGGGTGGATGATCAGGGAGCGCGTGTCGCCGACATTCGCGAGATGCGACAGCAGCTCGACGCTTTCGACCAGCTTGATGCCGGCCTCATAGCCGCCCTTCACGCCGAAGGTGAAGACCGACCCCGCGCCCTTGGGCAGGTATTTCCTTGCGAGCGCGTGATACGGGCTGGACGGCAGACCGGCATAGGAGACCCAGGCGATCTGCGCGTGGCTCTCGAGGAACCGCGCCACGGCGATCGCATTCTCGATATGGCGCTGCATGCGCAGGCTGAGCGTCTCGGTCCCTGAAATGGTCAGGAACGCGTTCAGCGGCGCCATGGTCGGCCCCAGATCGCGCAGGCCCACGGCATGCGCGTGCATCGTGTAGGCGAGATCGCCGAAGCTCTCCGAGAACACGGTGCCGTGATAGGCGAGTTCCGGCTTGCTCAGCGACGGGAATTTGTCGCTCCTCGCCCAATCGAATCTGCCGGAATCGACGACCATCCCGCCCATCGCGTTGCCATGTCCGGAGAGGAACTTCGTGGTCGAATGGACGACGAGATCGGCACCCCACTCGATCGGCCGGCAGAGATACGGCGTCGCCATCGTGTTGTCGACGATCAGCGGGATCTCCTGATCATGCGCAATCGCGGCGATCGCCTCGAGATCGGAGATCACGCCGCCGGGATTGGCCAGCGACTCGCAAAAGATCGCCTTGCATCTGGGCGTCAGCGCCTTGCGGAAATTCTCCGGATCGTCGCCGTCGACGAAGATGACGTTCCAGCCGAATTTCTGGAACGTCCGGCCGAACTGGGTGATCGACCCGCCATAGAGCCGGCGCGAGGCGAGGAACTCGTCGCCCGGCTGCATCAGCGGAAAGAAAGCGAGGATCTGCGCCGCATGCCCGGACGCCGTCGCGGTCGCGCCGCGCCCGCCCTCGAGGATCGCGATGCGTTCCTCCAGCACCGCCGTCGTCGGATTGGTGAGCCGCGAATAGATCCAGCCCGAACTCCGCAGATCGAACAACGACGCGGCATGATCGACGTCGTCGAACACATAGGCCGTGGTCTGGTAGATCGGCGTCGAGCGCGCACCGGTCGCGGCGTCGGGCGCCGCGCCCGCATGAATCGTCAGCGTGTCGAAGCCGTATTTGTCAACCATCGCGAGCCCTCCTGTGTTGCTTGGATCCGTCGAAACGGATCCTCACTTGCTACCGCGCCGGTCGACGCGGCCACAATGCCGCTGCGATGCGCTGTAGCTTGGCGACAGCAAACAGAAAGGGGACGCGGCGCCGGCCTCAGCTGCCGATCACACCGCCACCCCGCTTCGTGATCGCGACCACGGACGGCCGCGGCGGCATGCCGGACTTGAAGTCGGGCC